>NZ_JBGLYV010000001.1:0-185549 GCF_047304225.1 Pseudomonas sp. Pseusp3
CCCCCCCCCCCCCCCCCCCCCCCCCCCCGCGCCAACAAACCCCATCTGGGGGGGGGGGGGCGCCCCGCGAAGAGGCCCTGTCAGACAGTAAAGATTTCAGGTGAACTCGAAGGTATCCGCATCCAGATTCGCCGGAAACCGCGTGCGATAGGCTGCCAGTTCCGCAGCATCCAGCACCACCTTGAACACCCCGTCAGCCTCCCCGGCACTGAGCAACGTCTCGCCCTGGAAATCCAGCACCTGGCTGTCACCGGTGTAGGCAAAGCCTTTGCCGTCGGTCCCGATACGGTTCACTGCCGCCACATAGCACAGGTTCTCGATCGCCCGCGCAGGCAGCAAGCGATTCCAGTGCTGGCGCCGGGCGCCTGGCCAATTGGCGGTGTACAGCAGCAGATCTGTATCCTGGGCGTCACGACTCCACACCGGGAAGCGCAAGTCGTAGCAAATCAGCGGCCGCACTCGCCAGCCCTTGAGCTCGAACTGCACCTGGCGCTCGCCGGGGGTGTAGTGGTTATGTTCACCGGCCATGCGGAACAGGTGACGCTTGTCGTAATGCAACACCTCGCCATCCGGGCGCGCCCACAGCAAGCGATTGCGATGACTGCCGTCGGTTGCCTGGACGATCACGCTGCCGGTAATCACCGCATCAAGCTGCGCCGCCTGAGCCCGCAGCCATTTGCTGGTCGGGCCGTTTTCCGCTTCAGCGAGGGTCTCGGACTCCATGGAAAAACCGGTGGTGAACATCTCCGGCAGAATGATCAGGTCAGCGCCGCGAGCCTGTTCCAGCAATGGCTCGAAATGCTCCAGGTTGGCCTGACGGTCGTGCCAGGCCAGGGACGTCTGGATCAGCGCCACGTTCAGATTGGGCAATGCACTCAGATCACGCATAGTTTTTCCGCCGCTTCACGCAGGGTCTCCTCACGCTTGGCAAAGCACAGCCGCACCAGGCGCTGGCCCTCTGGTGGAGTCTGGTAGAACACCGAGATCGGAATACTGGCCACGCCATGCTCGCGAGTCATCCACAGGGCCATCTCGACGTCATTGAGGTCCGGACGGATCCGCGAGTAATCGACCAGCTGGAAATAGGTGCCGGTCACCCGGGTGAAGCTGAAACGCGACGGTGCCAGCAGATCGCAGAACAGATCACGCTTGGCCTGATAGAAAGCCGGCAGCTCTTCGACGTGCTCAGGATGCTCGGCCATAAAATCGGCCAAGGCATATTGCAGCGGCGTCACACCACAGAAATTGACGTACTGGTGCACCTTGCGCAATTCCGCCGTCAGGGCCGGTGGTGCGACCACATAGCCGGTTTTCCAGCCGGTGACGTGGTAGGTCTTGCCAAACGAACTGACCACGAAAGCACGCTGATACAGCTCTTCATGAGCCAGCACGCTGACGTGGGGCACGCCGTCATACACCAGGTGCTCGTAGACTTCGTCGCTGATCACATAGATATCGCGATCACGGATCAACGCTGCCAACTGATCGAGTTCGGCACGACTGATCAGCGCACCACTAGGGTTGTGCGGGGAGTTGAGAATGATCATCCGCGTGCGCGGGCTCAGTGCCTGGGCAAGCTTCTCGAAGTCGATACTGAAATCGTTCAGGCCCAGTTGCACGTGCACGCAACGACCACCGGCCAACTCTACCGAGGGCTCGTAGCTGTCGTATGCCGGGTCAAACACAATGACTTCATCACCGCTGTGGATAACCGCCTGAATGGCACAGAAAATCGCCTCGGTCGCGCCGGGGGTAACCGTCACTTCAGTATCCACATCCACCTGCGCGCCATAACTGCGGGCGATCTTCGCCGCGATCTGCTGACGCAACACCGGCAGCCCGGTCATTGGCGAGTACTGGTTATGGCCGCTGGCGATATGTCGGCCGACCGCATCGCACAGGGCCTGCGGGGCCGCGAAATCGGGAAAGCCCTGGGACAGATTGAGCGCGCCGGTCTGTGCCGCGAGCTGAGACATCTGAGTGAAAATAGTGATGCCGACATTCGGCAGCTTGCTGGTGATCATCGGTGGTTCCCTGCTCTACACCCGGCTCTACGGCGGCGCGGGGGAGTCCGAGGATAGCCCAAACCGCAGGCATGAAAAAGGGCGCCATCGGCGCCCTCTTCTTCCCACGGGAAAAACCTGAATCAGCGCTTGTCGCGACGCTTCTTGTCGGCCTTCTTGTGGTGCGACATCAAACGACGCTTCTTGTTGACCTGGCGGTCCGTGAGCGTGTTCTTGTTGCCTTCGTACGGGTTCTCGCCGCCCTTGAACTCGATGCGGATCGGCGTACCGACCAGCTTCAGGACACGGCGATAGGTGTTTTCCAGGTAACGCACGTAGGACTTCGGCACCTTCTCGATCTGGTTGCCGTGGATCACGATGATCGGCGGGTTCGCGCCACCGAGGTGGGCATAACGCAGTTTGATCCGGCGGCTGTTAACCATCGGCGGCTGGTGCTCGCTGACCGCGTCTTCGAGGATCTGGGTCAGGCGGCTGGTCGGCCAACGGGTAACCGCAGACTTGAACGAGTTCTGTACCGACGCGTAGAGGTTGCCCACGCCAGTGCCGTGCAGGGCCGAGATGAAGTGGATATCGGCGTAGTCAACGAAGAACAGTCGACGTTGCAGCTCGACCTTCACGAAGTCGCGCTCGCTCGGCGTCATGCCGTCCCACTTGTTGATCGCGATCACCAGCGCACGACCCGACTCAATGGCGAAGCCCAGCAGGTTGAGATCGTGATCCACCACGCCTTCGCGGGCGTCCATCACGAAGATCACCACGTTGGCGTCTTTGATCGCCTGCAGGGTTTTGACCACGGAGAACTTTTCGACTTCTTCGTGGATCTTGCCGCGCTTGCGCACACCGGCGGTATCGATCAGCGTGTACTTCTCGTCATTACGTTCGAACGGGATGTAGATACTGTCGCGGGTGGTGCCGGGTTGGTCATAGACGATTACCCGGTCTTCGCCGAGCATGCGGTTGACCAGCGTCGACTTGCCGACGTTCGGCCGGCCGATGATCGCGATCTTGATCCCGTCTTTTTCGCTTGGGCCAGGGATGCGCTTGGCTTCCTCGCCTTCGGCGACGATCTCTTCCTCTTCACCTTCCTGCGGCTCGTCATCGTCTCGCGGGAATTCACTCAGTGCCGCTTCCAGCAACTGGGTGATACCACGGCCGTGGGCGCCGGCGATCGGGATCGCATGGCCCATGCCCAACGGGGCGAATTCTGCGCGGGCCATTTCCGGGTCGATGTTGTCGACCTTGTTGGCCACCACGTGAGAACGCTTGTTACGTTTGCGCAAATGCTCGGCGATCATCTGGTCGGCGGCGGTAAAACCGGCCTTGGCATCTACCAGGAACAGAACGACATCCGCTTCTTCGATGGCCAGCAGCGACTGCTCGGCCATCTTTTCGTCCATACCATGCTCGTCACCGGAGATACCGCCGGTGTCGATCAGAATGTAGGAACGCCCTTGCCACTTGGCCTCACCGTACTGGCGATCACGGGTCAGACCGGACAAGTCGCCAACGATGGCGTCACGAGTCCTGGTCAGGCGGTTGAACAAGGTGGACTTGCCGACGTTGGGTCGGCCCACCAGGGCGATTACGGGAACCATGCGGCTCTCCACTTCGTTATTTCAGAAAATACAAAAGCCGCTGCGAGGCAGCGGCTGGTGCTCGGGGCAATCACCGTGTGCTTTTTTGTAGGAGCGAGCTTGCTCGCGAAAAACGCAAAGACACCGCGTTAATCCAGATTGCCAACGTAATCGTTGACGTCCATCGCGAGCAAGCTCGCTCCTACACTCTTACAAACGGTGAAGCAGCCGGGGGTGGTTAACCCCAAGCATAGTTCTTACTTGATGGTCAGGGCTTCCAGTTTGCCGCTGTTGCCATACACATAAATCGTGTCACCCATCACCAGCGGACGGGCACGCAGGCCGTCGCTGTCGATGCGCTCGCGGCCGACGAAACGACCGTCCACCTGACTCAGCAGGTGCAGGTAACCTTCCAGGTCACCGACTGCAACGTAGCTGGAGAACACTTCCGGGGCCGACAGTTGACGACGGGCCAGCGAATCGTTGCTCCACAAGGCTGTGGTGGAACGCTCGTCGACGCCTTCAACGGTACCCGAAGACAGGCTCACATATACGGTGCCAAAACCCTGGGCGACACCGGCGTAGCTGGAAGCATCACGCTGCCAGAGCTGACGGCCGCTTTGCAGGTCCAGAGCGGCAACGCGCCCCTGATAGCTGGCGACATACAGCGTCTCGCCCGACAGCAACAAGCCACCGTCGATATCGACCACGCGCTCCAGCTCCGAGCGACCTTGCGGGATCGCTACGCGCTGTTCCCACACCGGTACGCCGTTGGAGATATCCACGGCAACCACTTTACCGGTCGACAGGCCAGCCACCGCGAGGCGGTTGGTCACGATCGGCGCACTGGTACCACGCAGGGTCAGTACCGCAGGGGTGCTGTCATAGATCCAGCGACGATTACCGGTGGAAGCATCCAGGCCGATCAGACGATCGTCCTGAGTCTGCACCACCACAACGTCACCGTTGTTGGCTGGCGGTGCCAGTACTTCGCTGGACACGCGAGCGCGCCACTTTTCTTCACCGTTGATGGCGTCCAGGGCAACGATTTCGCCCTTGAGCGTACCGATGGTGACCAGACCGTAAGCTACGCCAACGGCGCCAGAGACAGGCAGCTCAAGATCTTTCTTCCATTTGACGTCGCCCGTGTTGCGGTCCATCGCCATCAACACGCCAGTGACGTCGGCGGCATAGATGGTATCGCCATCGATGGCCGGAACCAGCATGTTGTAGGTTTCGCCCTGACCGTCACCGATCGAACGGCTCCACTGCTTGTGCAGAACCACTTCTTCCTTGAAGTCGACCAGTTCGGCCGGAGGCAATTCTTTTTTGCTGTTGCTGCTGCAACCCGCGGCCATCAGGGCCAGAGCCAGCAATGCTGCATGTTTCCAACGAATCACGTCACGCATCCCCTTTGGCCAGGTCGTCCAGCTTGATTTGCAGGCCACCGACCGCCGCTTCATCCGACAGTGCCGCCTTGGCTTTTTGATACGCCGCGCTCGCCTCATCGGTACGACCCAACTGCACCAGCAGGTCGCCCTTGAGCTCTTCACGAGTGGCCAGGAATGCCTTGTCGGCATCGCCTTCGAGCAGTTTCAGCGCTTCGTCGGCCTTGTTCTGCGCACCGAGTACCTGGGCCAGACGCTGACGGGCGATTTCGCCCAGCGCCGGGTTGGCCGGCTTGTCGACGATGGCTTTGAGCTCGCTGGCCGCGTCGTCCAGCTTGCCGCTGTCGACCGCCACTTTGGCGACGAACAGGCTGCCGTACTGCGCGTAGGCGCTGCCGCCGAACTCGCTGTTGAGCTTGCCGGCCAGGTCCGAAACACGGGCCGCATCAGGCTTGCCGTCAGGCGTCAGCGTGGTTTCGAGCAATTGCTGATAGAGAATCGAGGCGCCTTGCGACTGATTGCTCTGATACTTGTGGAACGCCTGCCAGCCGAACACGATGACCAGCGCAAACAGGCCGCCAGTAACCAGGGGCTTACCGTTGCGAGACCACCATTCCTTCAATTCCGCCACATGTTCGTCTTCGGTACTCGACACCCCAATACTCCTTAATCGCTAATTCGGCTGTTTAGACAGCTTCAACCCTGCACGACGCAGGTGGCCAGGTGTGCTGCAAGCGCATCCCAGGCAATGCTTTGTTGTTCGCCCTGGCCACGCAGGGGTTTGAAACCTACCACTTGCTGGGCCATTTCGTCGTCACCGAGGATCAGCGCATACAATGCGCCGCTCTTGTCGGCTTTCTTGAACTGGCTTTTGAAACTGCCGGCACCGGCATTCACTTGCAGGCGCAGGTTCGGCAACTGATCACGCACGCGCTCCGCCAGGGTCAGGCCGGCGAGTTCGGCGGCTTCGCCGAAGGCGCAGAGATAGACATCGACCTGACGGGAGATCTCTTGCGGGATCTGCTCCAGGGTTTCCAGCAACAGCACCAGGCGTTCGATGCCCATGGCAAAACCAACGCCGGCGGTCGGCTTGCCGCCCATTTGCTCCACCAGACCGTCATAACGGCCGCCAGCGCACACGGTGCCCTGGGCGCCGAGTTTGTCGGTGACCCATTCGAAAACGGTCTTGCTGTAGTAATCCAGCCCGCGAACCAGCTTCGGGTTGATCACGTAAGGAATGCCGGCGGCGTCCAGGCGAGCCTTGAGGCCCTCGAAATGCACGCGGGATTCTTCGTCGAGGTAATCGGCCATTTTCGGCGCATCGACCAATACCGCCTGGGTATCGGCGTTCTTGGTATCAAGAACCCGCAGCGGGTTGGTTTTCAGGCGACGCTGGCTGTCTTCGTCGAGCTTGTCCATGTGCGCCGAGAGGTACTCGACCAGCGCTTCACGATAACGGCCGCGGGATTCGCTGGTACCCAGGCTGTTGAGCTCGAGCTTCACCGCATCGCGGATGCCCAGTTCGCCCCACAGGCGCCAGGTCAGCACGATCAGTTCGGCGTCGATGTCCGGACCGTCGAGGTTGAACACCTCGACACCGATCTGGTGGAACTGGCGATAGCGGCCTTTCTGCGGACGCTCGTGGCGGAACATCGGGCCGATGTACCAGAGTTTCTGCACCTGACCACCGCCGGTGATGCCGTGCTCCAGCACTGCGCGCACACAGGCCGCCGTGCCTTCGGGGCGCAGGGTCAGGGAGTCGCCGTTACGGTCGTCGAAGGTGTACATCTCTTTTTCGACGATGTCGGTCACTTCACCGATGGAACGCTTGAACAGTTCGGTGAACTCGACGATCGGCATGCGGATCTGCTTGTAACCGTAGTTATCCAGCAGGCGCGAAACGGTGCCCTCGAAATGACGCCAAAGGGGAGTCTGTTCGGGCAGGATGTCGTTCATGCCACGAATGGCTTGCAGAGACTTGCTCACATTAAATCCTTAAATTCGTTCGGCTCTTCAGTCGGGCTCAGCCACGCGCAATGACGGCAGCGTCGGCTTCGACCTTTTCGGCCGCTTTCTGGCGGATCAAGCGTTCAAGCTCATCCACCAGATTGTCATTCGTCAGTTTCTGCGACGGCTTGCCGTCGATGTAAATCAGGTTCGGCGTGCCGCCGGTCAAGCCGATATGGGCTTCCTTGGCTTCACCCGGGCCGTTGACCACGCAACCGATCACCGCGACATCCAGCGGCACCAGCAAATCTTCGAGGCGCCCTTCCAGCTCGTTCATGGTCTTGACCACATCGAAGTTCTGCCGCGAGCAGCTCGGGCAAGCGATGAAGTTGATGCCACGGGAACGCAGGTGCAGGGATTTGAGAATGTCGTAGCCGACCTTCACTTCCTCGACCGGGTCGGCCGCCAACGAGATGCGGATAGTATCGCCAATCCCTTCGGCGAGCAGCATACCGAGGCCCACGGCGGATTTCACCGTGCCTGAACGCAAACCACCGGCTTCAGTGATGCCCAGGTGCAGCGGCTGGACGATTTCCTTGGCCAGCAGGCGGTACGCTTCGACGGCCATGAACACGTCGGACGCTTTCACGCTGACCTTGAAATCCTGGAAGTTCAGGCGCTCGAGGTGCTCGACGTGACGCAATGCCGACTCGACCAGCGCAGCCGGGGTCGGCTCGCCGTATTTCTTTTGCAGGTCTTTTTCCAGGGAACCGGCGTTCACGCCGATACGGATCGGGATCCCGCGGTCACGGGCGGCATCGACCACTGCGCGCACGCGGTCTTCGCGGCCGATGTTGCCCGGGTTGATCCGCAGGCAATCGACACCCAGTTCGGCTACGCGCAACGCGATCCGGTAGTCGAAGTGGATATCGGCAACCAGGGGCACCTTGACCAGCTGCTTGATCTTGCCGAAGGCTTCGGCGGCGTCCATGTCCGGTACGGAAACCCGCACGATATCGACGCCGGCCGCTTCAAGGCGGTTGATTTGCGCGACAGTGGCCGCGACATCGTTGGTATCGCTGTTGGTCATGCTCTGCACAGCGATAGGCGCATCGCCGCCAACAGGCACGTTACCGACCCAGATCTTGCGAGATTCGCGACGTTTGATTGGAGATTCGCCGTGCATGACTTATTGACCCAACTTCAGGCGAGCAGTCTCGCCACTGGTGAACGGAGCGACATCGACCGGCTGGCCGTTGTAGCTGACCTGAGCGCCACGGGCAAAGCCCAGACGCACGGCAAACGGTGGTTTGCCATTGACTGCCAGGCTGTCGCCTTTGCGTTTGAGACCGCTGAACAGCACCTTGCCGCTACCGTCGGTCACTTGTGTCCAGCAATCGGCAGTGAACTGCACCTGAACCTGGCCTTGGCCGGCCACCGGTGCGGTTACCGCGGGAGCAGGTGCCGGAGCGACAGGAGCGACCGGCGCAGTCACCACCGGGGTCGGGGCGGCAGGAGCAGCCGGGGCCGGAGTTGCCGGGGTCACAGGCGCTGCGACGACTGGCGCTGAATTATGAGCGGGTGCGGCTGGCGTAGCTGGCGCTGCCGGGGTGGCTGGCGCAGTCGCCTGGGCCTCCACTGGTGCTTCAGCCGGAGCGTCGGCCTGTGGCAGCGCGAGGGCGGTTCCGCCTTCGGTCTGGCCTTCCGCGACAGCCTGGTCTTCCGGCTCGTCCAGCGGATGAATCTGTGTCGTACCGTCGGCGCCTTCGACTTCAACGTGTTCCGGTGCCAGACCGATCAGGTCCTTGGTGCGCATCGAGGTCTGGTCCTGCCACCAGACAAAACCGCCACCGATCACCGCGATCAGCAACAGCAGGCTGACAATTCGCAAAATGGTGTGGGAAACCCGGACCGGTTCTTCGATACGACCCAGGCTATGAACACTGCTGCCCTGGGAATCGGTACCGGTGGATTGATCGAACTGCTGGACCAGAACCGCCTGGTCCATGCCGAGCAACTTGGCATAGGCGCGAATATAACCACGGGCAAAGGTATGCCCAGGCAGCTTGTCGAAAGCGCCGGCTTCCAGATTGCTCAGGGAAGTGGTGGTGAGGTTGAGCTTGAGGGCCACTTCGGCCAGCGACCAGCCATTGCTTTCGCGAGCCTGGCGCAAAGTCTCACCGGGGTTAACGCGATTCGCTGCTACAACTTCGGGATGCGCCGCTTTCATCATTGCTCCGACAGGTATTGCTGATATTCCGGCGTACCGGGATAGAGTCGTTTTAGTTGCAGGCCTGCACTGGCGGCCTTGTCGCGATCATCAAACACTTTTGCCAGCCGAACGCCGAGCAATAGACTACGTGCATTTTGCTCGGCAAGCAGGCTAAAACGATCGTAGTAGTCACGCGCGGGCACATAATGCCTGTCTTCGTAAGACAACTCAGCCATTTCCAGCAATGCACGAGGTTGTTGGCGGTTCAGGCGCAGGGCTTTTTCCAGTTGCTGCCGGGCCAGCTCACGCTCTCCCAGCATTGAAGCGGTCATGCCGAGGTTTTCGAATACCCGTGAACGTTCAGGATACAGGGTATCGGCGGCCGCTTGTTCAAAGCGCACGTAGGCTTCCTTGTAACGCTTCTGCTCGAACAGAAAACTGCCGTAGTTATTGAGGATTCGTGCATCGGCGGGACGGGAAGACAGCGCCTTGCGAAAATGCTCGTCGGCCAGTTCCGGCTCCATTTCCGCCTGGAACACCAGCCCCAGCGCCGCGTTGGCATCAGGGTCGGCGCCATCCAGTTCCAGGGCCTTTTTCAGCGGGATCTTGGCGCGCTCGGTCATGCCCTGTTGCAAATACCCGATACCGAGTTGCACATATGCCTCACGCGCTTCATCACGGCCCTTGCTGGTCTTCATCGGGCTGTAGTCACCCGAAAGCACACAGCCAGCACACAGGCTGGCCAACAGCAAAAGCAGCGCAAAGCGCAGGGACATAGAGATCCTCTCTCAGTTGTTGTTCGCAGCGCCCGAAGCAACATCGCTGTCGGCGCTCAATTCACGCACGGCGATATAACGTTCGCTACGACGGGTGCGATCCAGCACCTGCCCTACCAATTGACCACAGGCCGCGTCGATGTCTTCACCACGGGTGGTGCGGACGGTGACGTTGAAACCGGCATGATGAAGCTGATCCTGGAAACGACGAATGGCGTTGTTGCTCGGACGCTCGTACCCGGAATGCGGGAACGGGTTGAACGGGATCAGGTTGATCTTGCACGGGATGTTCTTGAGCAGCTCGATCATTTCCACGGCGTGCTCGACCTTGTCATTGACGTCCTTGAGCAAGGTGTACTCGATGGTCAGCACACGCTTTTCGCCCAGGGACGACATGTAGCGCTGGCACGACTCGAGCAGCATCTTAAGCGGATACTTCTTGTTGATCGGCACCAATTGGTTACGCAATGCGTCATTCGGTGCGTGCAGGGACAACGCCAGGGAGACGTCGATGTGCTTGGAGAGCTCATCGATCATCGGCACCACGCCGGAGGTCGACAGGGTTACACGGCGCTTGGAAATGCCGTAGCCCAGGTCGTCCATCATCAGATGCATGGCCGCGACGACGTTGTCGAAGTTCAGCAGCGGCTCACCCATGCCCATCATCACCACGTTGGTGATGGCACGGTCGACGGTTGCCGGGACGCTGCCAAAGGATTTGTTGGCAATCCACACCTGGCCAATGACTTCGGCGGCGGTGAGGTTGCTATTGAAACCTTGCTTGCCGGTGGAGCAGAAACTGCAATCCAGGGCACAGCCTGCCTGGGACGAAACGCACAAGGTGCCGCGCTTGCCCTGGGGAATGTACACGGTCTCGACGCAGCTGCCGGACGCCACGCGCACCACCCACTTGCGGGTGCCGTCGCTGGAGATGTCCTCGCTGACCACTTCCGGACCACGGACTTCAGCAACAGCCTTGAGCTTTTCGCGCAAGGCCTTGCTGACGTTCGTCATGGCATCGAAATCATCGACACCAAAGTGGTGAATCCATTTCATTACCTGACCGGCACGGAAACGCTTCTCCCCGATTGAGTCGAAGAATTTTTCCATTTCCAGCTGAGTCAGACCCAGCAGGTTAGTTTTTACAGTCGATGTAGTCATGGATTCACCTTCACTCTTAAGCCAATGCTTAGCGAGTGGTTACTTCAGTAGCTGCGAAGAAGTACGAGATTTCGCGAGCGGCAGCGGCTTCGGAGTCCGAACCGTGTACAGCGTTAGCGTCGATGGAGTCAGCGAAGTCAGCGCGGATGGTGCCGGCAGCAGCTTCTTTAGGGTTGGTAGCGCCCATCAGCTCACGGTTCAGAGCGATAGCGTTTTCGCCTTCCAGAACCTGAACGACAACCGGACCGGAGATCATGAAAGCAACCAGGTCGTTGAAGAAACCACGAGCGCTGTGCTCAGCGTAGAAGCCTTCGGCTTCGGCTTTGGACAGTTGCTTCAGTTTCGAAGCTACAACGCGCAGGCCTGCTTTTTCGAAACGGGTGGTGATCTCGCCGATCACGTTTTTAGCAACGGCGTCAGGCTTGATGATGGAGAAAGTACGTTGAACAGCCATGGTGTAACTCCAGAAACGGTAATTTACGAAAAATTAAACCCGCGAATTATACGCGGGTTCTCGGGTATTGCCTAACCTGCGGCGTGGCTCAGTCGCGTTCTTCGATCCAGTGGGCCTGAATGGCCTCCAGGATCTTTTCGCCACAATGCTCAGGCATATCGTCGAAGTCGGGCAGTTCCATCACCCATTGACGCAGATCGACGAAATTGACCGACATAGGGTCCACGTCGGGCTTGCTTTCTGCCAGCTGGATCGCGATCTCCAGCACATCAGTCCACTTGAGTTTCATGACAATTCCTTGAATCAGTGTGGTGCTTCGGCTGCGTGGTTGAGCGAATACTTCGGAATTTCGACGGTCAGGTCTTCAGTCCCGACCTTGGCCTGACAGCCCAGGCGCGACTGAGCTTCCAGCCCCCAGGCCTTGTCCAGATAATCTTCTTCCAGTTCGTCGGCCTCTTCCAGCGAGTCGAAACCCTCGCGGATGATGCAGTGACAAGTGGTGCACGCACAGACGCCGCCACAGGCACTTTCCATCTCGATATGGTGCTCATGAGCCAGTTCGAGGATGGACGTACCGGTCTCAGCCTCCACAACCATGCCTTCGGGGCAGAACTTCTCGTGTGGCAGAAAAATGACCTGCGGCATCGTTATTCCTCAATCTCATTCAGGTTGCGCCCCGCCAGCGCGGCTTTCACCGTCGAGTCCAGGCGGCGGGCAGCAAAGGCGTCGGTCACTTGCGACAGACGCTTGGTCTGCTGCTCGATGGCGTAACCATCGGTACCTTTCATCAGTTCGGTCAATTCCTGCACCTGCAGCTCGATGACCATGCGCTCATCGGCGTCGAGCAGACGCTCGCCATCAGCCTCCAGAGCGGCCTGCACCGCTTCGATCAGGCGCTGGGCGTCGACCTGCTGCTCGCGCAGTACGCGGGCAACCTTGTCGTCATTGGCGTGCTGGAACGAGTCCTTGAGCATTTTGGCGATTTCGCCGTCGGTCAGGCCATAAGATGGCTTGACCTGAATGCTGGCTTCGACGCCCGAACCCAGTTCGCGGGCCGAAACGCTTAGCAGACCGTCGGCATCGACCTGGAAGGTCACGCGAATCTTCGCCGCGCCGGCCACCATCGCCGGAATGCCGCGCAATTCGAAGCGTGCCAGGGAGCGGCAGTCGCTGATCAGCTCGCGCTCGCCCTGCAATACGTGGATGGCCATGGCCGACTGGCCGTCTTTATAAGTGGTGAAGTCCTGGGCGCGGGCGACGGGGATCGTGGTGTTGCGCGGAATCACCTTCTCCATCAGGCCGCCCATGGTCTCCAGACCCAGGGACAACGGAATCACGTCCAGCAACAGCAGTTCGCTGCCGTCACGCTTGTTGCCGGCCAAGGTATCGGCCTGGATCGCAGCACCAATGGCCACCACTTGATCCGGGTCGATTTCAGTCAGTGGCTGGCGACCGAAGGCTTCGGCGACGGCTTCGCGAACACGAGGAACGCGAGTCGAACCACCGACCATGACCACGGCGTGCACGTCTTCCAGTTCGATAGCGGAATCACGCACCGCACGACGACAGGCTTTCAGGCTGCGGGCGACCATCGGCTCGATCAGCGCATTGAAGGCTTCGCGGGTCAGCTCGGCTTTCCAGGCACCATAAGCGACTTCAACCGACGCGGCGTTGGTCAGGGCTTCCTTGGCGACACAGGCGGTTTGCAGCAAGTTGCGTTGCGCACCTGGATCGAGGTCGGCGGACAGGCCGGCGCTCTCGATAATCCAGCCGGCGATCGCGTGGTCGAAATCATCGCCGCCCAGGGCGCTGTCGCCGCCGGTAGCCAGGACTTCGAAAACACCGCCGGTCAGGCGCAGAATCGAAATATCGAAGGTGCCGCCGCCCAGGTCATAAATGGCGACCAGGCCTTCGGCGTGTTGATCAAGACCGTAAGCCACCGCCGCTGCGGTCGGCTCGTTGAGCAAACGCAGCACATTCAGGCCGGCCAGCTTGGCCGCATCCTTGGTGGCTTGACGCTGAGCGTCATCGAAATAGGCCGGAACGGTGATGACCGCGCCTACCAGCTCACCACCCAAGGTCGCTTCAGCGCGTTGACGCAGGACCTTGAGGATATCGGCAGAGACTTCGACCGGGCTTTTCGGGCCCTGGATCGTGTCGATGAACGGCATGTGCGACTCGCCATCGACAAAGCGGTATGGCAGTTGCTCGCCCAATTGCTTGACATCGGACAGACCACGACCCATCAAGCGCTTGACCGACAGCACGGTGTTCAAGGGATCGGTGGCGGCAGCCAGCTTGGCGGACTCGCCCACCTCGACGCGATCGGCGTGGTAGCGCACAGCGGACGGCAGGATAACCCGCCCATCGGCATCGGCAAGAGGCTCGGAAAGACCACTGCGCAATGCAGCGACCAGCGAATTGGTAGTGCCCAAGTCGATCCCCACAGCCAGACGACGCTGGTGCGGTTGAGGACTTTGGCCGGGTTCGGCGATCTGCAGTAGGGCCATCGTTATCAGGACTTATCTGTATATCAGGCGTGCGACCGGAGCGGCACTGGGTTAATCGTCGAGGCGCTCTTCTAACTGGCGCACTTCGTAGGTGAGCTTGTCGAGGAACTGCATGCGCCGCATCAGGCGTTCAGCCTGTTCACGTTGCGCTGCATCATTCCAACAGGCTGCGAAACTGTCGTTCAGTTTTTCCTGAGCAACTTTCAGGCGGCGCTTGAACACTGCAACACCTGCCAGATCGGCACTGCCTTGCAGGTCTTCGAGCTCTTCGCGCAACTCCATCTGTTGCAGCAGGAACTCCGGATCATGCACCGTGACTTCCAGCGGCAGCTCGCCACCATTCAAGGCGAGCAGGTAGCGCGCGCGCTTGGGCGGACTCTTGAGCGTCTGGTAGGCCTCGTTGAGGCTCGCCGATTGCTCCAGGGCCAACCGTTGTTCGCGTTCGGAAGCGTCGGCAAAGCGGTCCGGATGAACGCCGCGCGCCAGCTCGCGATAGCGCGTAGCCAGCTGATCAAGGTCCAGGTTAAAACCCGGTTGCAGCTCGAATAAAGCGAAATGACAAGGAGTACCCACGACAAGCCTCAGATGTTGAAGCTTTCGCCGCAGCCACATTCACCGCGTACGTTGGGGTTGTTGAACTTGAAGCCTTCGTTCAACCCTTCCTTGACGAAATCGAGCTCGGTGCCGTCCAGGTAGGCCAGGCTTTTCGGGTCGATGATCACTTTTTCGCCGTGACTTTCGAACACCTGGTCCTCTGCAACCACCTCGTCGACAAACTCCAGCACGTAGGCAAGGCCGGAACAGCCCGTGGTGCGAACACCCAGACGAATCCCTTCACCTTTGCCGCGCCCGTCGAGGGAGCGCCGCACGTGTCGAGCAGCCGCTTCTGTCATGCTGATAGCCATCGGTGACTCCTTACTCGTCGCCAAAACTCGAAAATCAGATCAAGCCTTTCTTCTGCTTGTAATCGCGAACAGCCGCCTTGATGGCGTCTTCAGCAAGTACCGAGCAGTGGATTTTCACTGGCGGCAGGGCCAGTTCTTCAGCCAGCTGGGTGTTCTTGATGGTTTCTGCTTCGTCCAGGGTCTTGCCCTTCATCCACTCGGTAGCGAGGGAGCTGGAAGCGATAGCCGAACCGCAGCCGTAGGTCTTGAACTTGGCATCTTCGATGATGCCGGCGTCGTTGACCTTGATCTGCAGGCGCATCACGTCGCCGCACGCCGGAGCGCCGACCATGCCGGTGCCGACATCAGGATCTTCCGCGTCCATCTTGCCGACGTTGCGCGGGTTTTCGTAGTGGTCGATGACCTTTTCGCTGTAAGACATGATTCTCAATCCTCACTCATCAGGGCCGCTCTTGAGGCCCTGCAGTTACGCTGCGTCAGTCGCCGCGTCGCTACAGGAGCTGTATCCGGCGGCTTCTATAGTTAGTGTGCCGCCCACTCGATCTTCGAGATATCGACGCCGTCTTTGTACATATCCCACAGCGGCGACAGAGCGCGCAGCTTGGTTACGGCCTCGCAGACTTTCTGCGCGGCGTAGTCGATTTCTTCTTCGGTGGTGAAACGACCGAAGGTGAAGCGGATCGAGCTGTGTGCCAGTTCGTCGTTGCGGCCCAGGGCGCGCAGTACGTACGAAGGCTCAAGCGATGCCGAGGTGCAGGCCGAACCGGACGATACCGCCAGATCCTTGAGCGCCATGATCAGCGACTCGCCCTCAACGTAGTTGAAGCTCAGGTTCAGGTTGTGCGGAACGCGGGCGGTCTGGCTGCCGTTGACGTACAACTCTTCCAGGTGCTCGACCTGCTTGAAGAAACGATCGCTCAGGGCCTTGATGCGCGCGTTCTCGGCAGCCATGTCTTCCTTGGCTACGCGGAAGGCTTCACCCATGCCGACGATCTGGTGGGTCGCCAGGGTGCCGGAACGCATGCCTCGCTCGTGACCGCCGCCATGCATGGTCGCTTCGATGCGAACACGTGGCTTGCGGCTCACGTACAGTGCGCCGATACCTTTAGGGCCGTAGGTCTTGTGAGCCGAGAACGACATCAGGTCGACTTTCAGCTTCGAAAGGTCGATGTCGACCTTGCCGGTGGACTGAGCGGCGTCAACGTGGAACAGGATGCCCCTGGCGCGGGTCAGCTCGCCGATGGCCGCGATGTCGTTGACGGTGCCGATTTCGTTGTTCACGTGCATGACCGAAACCAGGATGGTGTCGTCACGCAGTTCAGCTTCGACCATCTCCGGAGTGACCAGACCATCGGTGCGAGGCTCGATGTAAGTCACTTCGAAACCTTCACGCTCCAGTTGGCGCATGGTGTCGAGGACAGCCTTGTGCTCAATCTTGGTGGTGATCAGGTGTTTGCCTTTGGTGGCATAGAAATGCGCCGCACCCTTGATTGCCAGGTTGTCGGATTCGGTGGCACCGGAGGTCCAGACGATTTCGCGCGGGTCGGCGTTGACCAGGTCGGCGACCTGACGACGGGCGTTTTCGACGGACTCTTCGGCTTTCCAGCCGAACACGTGGGAACGGGACGCCGGGTTACCGAAGTTTCCGTCGACCAGCAGGCATTCACTCATTTTTTGCGCAACACGCGGATCAACCGGGGTGGTCGCAGAGTAATCAAGGTAAATCGGCAATTTCATGGACTATCTCCTAAATCAGGCTGGCTGGCGTGCCGCTAGCTCTTTGGCTGTCATTCGACGGCGGACGCTTCAATCTTGTCCAGGCGTGGCACCTTGCTGTTGCAACGGCGCTGGTCCTGACGCTGGGCTACTTCTTGCACCTCACGGCGAGTCACAAGGTCAGCCAAGCTGATACCGCTCAGAAATTCGTGAATCTGCAGGCTCAGATCGCACCACAAGTGGTGAGTCAGGCAAGTGTCGCCGGAATGGCAATCACCCTGCCCCTGGCATTTGGTGGCATCGACCGATTCGTTCACCGCATCGATCACCTGGGCGACCTGGATGCCCTGCATGTCGCGGGACAATTGGTAACCACCGCCCGGACCACGCACGCTGGACACCAGGTTGCTGCGGCGCAGCTTGGCGAAAAGCTGTTCGAGGTAGGACAGGGAGATGCCTTGGCGCTCGGAGATATCGGCCAGGGACACGGGCCCGTGCTGCGCGTGCAACGCCAGGTCAAGCATGGCGGTCACGGCGTATCGGCCTTTTGTAGTCAGTCGCATGGACAATTACCACGGAGTTCGGAATGAGGCGAGTATGCAATTCCCGAGTATTTAAGTCAACTATAAGACCTAGTACTTTAGTCAGGTTTACCCGCAAAAGAGCGGCCGCATCATAACAAAGGCTGGACGGTTACAGCCAGCAGTACTGTAGGAGCGAGCATGCTCGCGATGGTCATCAACGATAACGCTGGGCGCCTGACGCCCCGCGGTGTTCTCAGGTCCATCGCGAGCATGCTCGCTCCTACAGGGTGGGGAGCATGCTGGTAAAACGTCTAGCTGGCCTGGCTCTGATCCTTGTCCTTCACACAGGCAAAGTCTTCTTCGCGCAGCTCAGGCAGATCCTTGGCACAGTAATTACTGCCCAGATCCTTCAACGCCCCGCACATCCCTTCCAGGCGTCCATCGACCGCCTGCAGGTGATCAAGCAACTGGTTAATGGCACGAGCCACCGGATCCGGCATGTCTTCAGTCACACCGTAGGCATCGAAGCCGATCTTCTCGGCCATGGCCTTGCGCTTGGCGTCCTGCTCTTCGTCGGGTTTGACGATGATTCGCCCCGGAATACCCACCACAGTGGCACCCGGCGGTACTTCTTTGGTCACAACGGCATTGGAACCCACCTTGGCGCCGGCTCCAACAGTGAACGGACCGAGCACCTTCGCGCCCGCCCCGACCACCACACCATCACCCAGAGTCGGGTGACGCTTGCCCTTGTTCCAGCTGGTGCCGCCCAGGGTCACACCCTGATAGATAGTGACGTCGTCGCCAATCTCGGCGGTTTCACCGATGACGATACCCATGCCATGGTCGATGAAGAAACGACGCCCCACCTTGGCTCCGGGATGAATCTCGATCCCGGTCAACCAGCGACCGAAGTTCGACACCAGCCGCGCCAGCCATTTCAGCTCCGCACGCCACAGGGCCGCCGACAAACGGTGAATCCAGATGGCGTGCATGCCCGGGTAGCAAGTCAGGACTTCAAAAGCGTTACGCGCCGCCGGGTCTCGATGGAATACGCTCTGGATATCTTCACGCAAACGCTCAAACATCATTAATCCTTCCGCTTTAGAAGCTCACCACGGGCCGCTTTCTGGGTTTCCGTGAGGATGCCACGCAAAATGTTCATTTCCGCCCGGCTGACCGAGCTGCGTCCGTACAACCGGCGCAGGCGCGCCATCAAGTGCCGTGGCTTTTCCGGATCGAGGAATTCGATGGCCACCAGGGTCTGCTCCAGGTGTTCATAGAATCGCTCCAGCTCATCCATGGTCGCCAGCTCGGCGCTTTTGACCGAGGCCACCTCTTCCTTCTCGACCTTGCTTGGCTGACCTTGCGCGGCCAGCCAGGACATGCGCACTTCATAGCTCAACACCTGCACCGCCGCCCCCAGGTTCAGCGAGCTGAACTCAGGGTCGGATGGGATGTGCACGTGATAGTGACATCGCTGCAGCTCTTCGTTGGTCAGGCCGGAATCTTCACGACCGAACACCAGGGCGATTTCCGCCCCCTGCCCTGCTTCCTCGACCACTTTCGCGCCGCATTCGCGGGGATCGAGCAGCGGCCAGGGAATCCGCCGGTCGCGGGCGCTGGTGCCGAGCACCAGGTTGCAGCCGACCAGGGCATCTTCCAAGGTGGCGACGACTTGCGCTTTTTCAAGGATGTCACCGGCACCGGAAGCTCGGGCATCGGCCTCGTGGTGCGGGAACAGACGAGGCTCGACCAGCACCAGCCGCGACAGGCCCATGTTCTTCATGGCGCGCGCAGTCCCGCCGATATTGCCCGGATGGCTGGTATTGACCAGGACGACACGAATGTTTTGCAGCAAGGGAGGCGCTCTCGAACATATATAGGGGGAGCAGAATCTTACAGCTCAAACTACCGTTAAGCCATGAAAGCGAACGTCGTCCTTCTCCTGTAGAAACTTTCTGATAGAATGCCCGGCTTTCTTTAACAACCTTAGGTGACACATCCATGCAGCCCATGCTGAATATCGCGCTGCGCGCCGCCCGCAGCGCCAGTGAATTGATCTTCCGCTCCATCGAGCGCCTGGATACCATCAAGGTCGACGAAAAAGACGCCAAGGATTACGTATCCGAGGTAGATCGCGCCGCTGAACAGAAAATCATCGACGCGCTGCGCAAGGCTTACCCGAACCACTCGATCATGGGTGAAGAAACCGGTATGCACGCCGGCACCGGCATCGAAGGCGAAGAGTACCTGTGGATCATCGATCCGCTGGACGGCACCACCAACTTCCTGCGCGGCATTCCTCACTTCGCTGTCAGCATCGCCTGCAAATACCGTGGCCGCCTGGAACACGCCGTTGTTCTGGACCCGGTTCGCCAGGAAGAATTCACCGCCAGCCGTGGTCGCGGCGCTCAACTGAACGGTCGTCGCCTGCGCGTCAGCGGTCGCACCAGCCTCGACGGCGCCCTGCTGGGTACCGGCTTCCCGTTCCGTGACGACCAGATGGACAACCTCGACAACTACCTGGGCATGTTCCGCGCCCTGGTTGGCCAGACTGCCGGCATCCGCCGCGCAGGCTCCGCGAGCCTGGACCTGGCCTACGTGGCCGCCGGCCGCTTCGACGCCTTCTGGGAGTCGGGCCTGTCCGAGTGGGACATGGCGGCAGGCGCCCTGCTGATCCAGGAAGCAGGCGGCCTGGTGAGCGACTTCACCGGCGGTCACGACTTCCTTGAAAAAGGCCACGTCGTTGCCGGCAACACCAAATGCTTCAAGGCAGTCCTGACGGCGATCCAGCCGCACCTGCCGGCCTCGCTGAAGCGCTAAGCGCCCAGCGACAGAAAAAGCACCCTTCGGGGTGCTTTTTTTATGCCTGGAATTTGCCCTCCAAAACACCACAATCCCACTGTAGGAGCGAGCTTGCTCGCGATGGTCGTCAACGATAACGCGGGAAGCCTGGCACCCCGCGGTGCTCTGAGGTTCATCGCGAGCAGGCTCGCTCCTACAGAGGGTTTGCAGCAACTCATAAGTCGCGCACACAAAAAAAGCACCCCGCAGGGTGCTTCTTTTTGAATCTGACTTCAGCGGATCAATGAGCCTGCTGATTCTCCGACAAGATCAACTTGCCCTCTTTATCCACAGGGATCTGGTTCCCCGGATCACGATCCATGCGCACATTGCCTTCCTTGCCGTCCAGCGAATAGCGCACGTCGTAACCGACAACCTTGTCGCTGATGTCATTCACCGTATTACAACGGGTCTGGGTCGTGGTGTAGGTGTCACGCTCCTGCATGCCTTCCTGCACCTTGTTGCCGGCGTAACCACCGCCAACAGCACCCGCGACCGTGGCGATCTTCTTGCCGGTACCGCCACCGATCTGGTTACCCAGTAATCCACCCGCCAATGCACCGACCACCGTACCGGCGATCTGATGTTGATCTTTCACCGGCGCCTGCCGGGTGACCGTTACATCCTTGCATACTTCACGTGGAGTCTTGATTTGCGTCTTGACCGGCTCAACGGCGAGTACTTGTGCGTACTCCGGGCCGCTTTTAACCAGGCTGTAGGTGGCCACAGCACCCCCGGCAGTCACACCGACAGCACCCAGTACAGCACCAACCAGCATCGACTTGTTCACATGAACCTCCTGACCATCACATACGGGATAAACCCGCGCTTCTCCCAGCCTTGGAGCATAAAAAAAGGCGCGAGTTCAACTCGCGCCTTTTTCGGACTACATCACTGAAAGAAGCTTCCTTCAAGGACGGTCGTCGACTTCCTTCTCGGTATTGGCAGGAGGAATCAGGTCCTCGGTGCTCAGGTTCAGCCAGATCAGCACCACGTTAGCGATGTAGATCGACGAGTAAGTACCCGCCATGACACCGACGAACAGGGCAATCGAGAAGCCGAACAGGTTGTCGCCACCAAAGAACAGCAGTGCCGCGATCGCCAGCAAGGTGGAGATCGAGGTCGCCATGGTCCGCAGCAGGGTTTGCGTGGTCGAGATGTTGATGTTCTCGATCAGGCTGGCCTTGCGCAGTACACGGAAGTTCTCGCGAACCCGGTCGAATACCACGATGGTGTCGTTGAGCGAGTAACCGATGATCGCCAGTACCGCCGCCAGCACCGTCAGGTCGAAGGTGATCTGGAAAAACGACAGGATACCGATGGTCACGATCACGTCGTGGATCAGGGATACGATCGCGCCAACCGCAAACTTCCACTGAAAGCGGAAAGCCAGGTAGATCAGGATGCCGCCCAGCGCCATCAGCATGCCGAGGCCGCCCTGGTCGCGCAGTTCTTCACCCACCTGCGGGCCGACGAACTCGACACGCTTGACCGTCGCCGGGTTCTCGCCGCCGACCTTTTGCAGGGCTTCGGCCACCTGGTGACCCAGTTGCGGGTCTTCGCCAGGCATGCGCACCAGCAGATCGGTGGTCGCACCGAAGTTCTGCACGATGGCTTCGTGATAACCCGCGGTCACCAGCTGCTCACGCACCTTGGTGACATCGGCCGGACGCTCGTAGGTCAGCTCGATGAGCGTACCGCCGGTGAAGTCCAGGCCCCAGTTCATGCCCTTGTGGAAGACACTGAATATTGCCAGTGCGGTAAGGAACAATGTGACGCCGAACGCAAAGTTGCGGACGCCCATGAAGTTGATTGTACGTAACATGGCAGCCCCTTAAATCCACAACTTCTTGAAGTCACGACCGCCGAAGATCAGGTTGACCATCGCGCGGGTCACCATGATGGCCGTGAACATCGAGGTAAAGATCCCGAGGGACATGGTCACTGCGAAGCCCTTGACCGGACCTGTGCCCATGGCAAACAGGATGCCGCCCACCAACAGAGTGGTCAGGTTGGCGTCGAGAATCGCAGTGAACGCCCGGCCGAAGCCTTCGTTGATTGCACGCTGCACGGTCATGCCGGCGGCGATCTCTTCACGGATCCGCGAGAAGATCAGCACGTTGGCGTCGACCGCCATACCCATGGTCAACACGATACCGGCGATACCCGGCAGGGTCAGCGTTGCACCCAGCAGCGACATCAGGGCCAGCAGCATCACCATGTTCACCGCCAGCGCGACGGTGGCGATGAGGCCGAAGAAGCGGTAGATGGCCATGATGAACAGCGAGACGAACAGCATGCCCCACAACGATGCATCGATACCTTTGGTGATGTTGTCCGCACCCAGGCTCGGGCCGATGGTGCGTTCTTCAGCGAAGTACATCGGAGCCGCCAGGCCACCGGCACGCAGCAGCAGCGCCAGCTCGGAGGACTCGCCCTGGCCGTTCAGGCCAGTGATGCGGAACTGAGCACCCAGCGGCGACTGGATGGTCGCCAGGCTGATGATCTTCTTCTCTTCCTTGAACGACTGCACCGCCACGTCTTTCTCGACGCCATCGACCACTTGCTTGGTGTAAGTGGTGACCGGACGCTGCTCGATGAAGATCACCGCCATGCTGCGACCGACGTTCGAACGGGTCGCACGGCTCATCAGCTCGCCGCCGTGACCGTCCAGACGGATGTTCACTTCCGGCGTGCCGTGCTCACCGAAACCAGCCTTGGCGTCAGTTACCTGGTCGCCAGTGATGATCAGGCCACGCTCGATCAGCGCAGGAGGACGCTTGCCTTCACGGAACTCGAATTCCTCGGAAGTGGCCTTCGAAGCGCCAGGCTCAGCAGCCAGACGGAACTCCAGGTTGGCCGTCTTGCCGAGGATACGCTTGGCTTCGGCGGTGTCTTGCACGCCCGGCAGCTCAACCACGATGCGGTTGGCGCCCTGACGCTGAACGATCGGTTCGGCAACACCCAGCTCGTTGACGCGGTTACGTACCGTGGTCAAGTTCTGCTTGATGGAGTATTCGCGGATTTCCGCCAGCTTGGCCGGGGTCATCGCCAGACGCAGCACCGCCTGACCATTCAGGTCGGCCGGAACAATGTCGAAATCGTTGAAGTTCTTGCGGATGATGCTACGAGCCTGTTCGCGGGTCGCCTCATCGGAGAAGCCCAGCTGAATGGCACCGTTGAGCTGCGGCAGGCTGCGATAGCGCAGTTTCTCTTTACGCAGCAGGCTCTTGACGTCACCTTCGTAGACTTTCAGGCGTGCATCGAGGGCTTTGTCCATGTCCACTTCCAGCAGGAAGTGCACACCACCGGACAAGTCCAGACCCAGCTTCATCGGGTGCGCAGCGAGGTTGCGCAGCCATTGCGGGGTGGTTTGTGCCAGGTTCAGTGCGACGACGTAGTCATCACCCAACGCCTTGCGCACAACGTCTTTGGCCGGCAGCTGATCTTCAGCCTTGGTCAGGCGAATCAGGCCGCCCTTGCCGTTGGCAGCCAGGGTGGCAGCCTTGACGTTGATTCCGGATTCCTTGAGCGCAGTGCTTACACGATCCAGATCAGCCTGATTGACCAGCAGCGCAGTGCTTGCACCACTGACCTGAATGGCCGGGTCATCAGGGTAAAGATTGGGAGCGGAATAAATCAGACCGACCGCCAGCACCGCCAGGATCAGAATGTATTTCCACAGAGGATATTTGTTCAGCATCACGCCGCCCGTTTATGACGCGGGGCGCCTTGCGCGCCCCGTCGATTGAATATGAAGTTGAAACTTAGATCGCTTTCAGCGTGCCTTTTGGCAGCGTGGCGGCGATGGCGCCTTTCTGGAATTTCATTTCGACGGTGTCGGAAACTTCCAGAACGACGAAATCGTCGGCCACTTTAGTGATCTTGCCGGCGATGCCGCCGGTGGTCACAACTTCGTCGCCTTTCTGCAGGCTGCTCAGCAGGTTTTTCTGCTCTTTGGCGCGCTTGGCCTGTGGACGCCAGATCATCAGGTAGAAGATGACCAGGAAGCCAACCAGGAAAATCCACTCAAAGCCGCCGCCCATAGGGGCTGCCGCAGGTGCTGCAGCGTCTGCCATGGCATTAGAGATAAAAAAGCTCATTTAGCACTCCAGTTGCAAATGTTGAATCTTGGGGTCAGAAAACTCAGTCCAAAGGCGGCACGGGAAGCCCGCGTTTGGCGTAGAAGGCATCGACAAAGGCGGCCAATGTACCCTGTTGAATAGCCTCGCGCAAACCAGCCATAAGCACTTGATAATGGCGCAAGTTATGGATGGTATTGAGCATGCTTCCCAGCATTTCGCCGCACTTGTCCAGGTGATGCAGGTAAGCGCGGGAGAAGTTCTGGCAGGTATAGCAATCGCAGGTCGGATCCAGCGGCGAATCATCATGGCGATGGAACGCGTTACGGATCTTGATCACGCCTGTGTCAATGAACAGATGCCCGTTGCGGGCATTACGGGTTGGCATCACGCAATCGAACATGTCCACACCGCGGCGCACACCCTCAACCAGATCTTCCGGTTTGCCAACGCCCATAAGGTAACGAGGTTTGTCAGCCGGCATCTGGCCCGGCAGATAATCCAGCACCTTGATCATTTCATGCTTGGGCTCGCCCACCGACAGACCGCCGATCGCCAGGCCGTCAAAACCGATCTTGTCGAGGCCTTCCAGGGAGCGCATGCGCAGGTCCTGGTGCATGCCGCCCTGAACGATACCGAACAGCGCCGCCGTGTTGTCGGCATGGGCGTTTTTCGAGCGCTGGGCCCAACGCAGCGACAACTCCATCGAAACGCGGGCGACGTCTTCATCGGCCGGGTACGGCGTGCATTCGTCGAAAATCATCACGATGTCGGAACCCAGGTCACGCTGGACCTGCATCGACTCTTCCGGGCCCATGAACACCTTGGCGCCATCGACCGGCGAAGCGAAGGTCACGCCCTCCTCCTTGATCTTGCGCATCGCGCCCAGGCTGAACACCTGGAAACCACCGGAGTCGGTCAGGATCGGGCCTTTCCACTTCATGAAATCGTGCAGGTCGCCGTGCTTCTTGATCACTTCCGTGCCCGGACGCAGCCACAGGTGGAAAGTGTTGCCCAGAATGATTTCAGCGCCAGTCGCCTCGATATCCCGCGGCAGCATGCCCTTGACCGTGCCGTAGGTGCCCACCGGCATGAAGGCCGGGGTCTCGACGGTACCGCGCGGAAAGGTCAGGCGACCACGACGAGCCTTGCCATCGGTGGCAAGCAGCTCAAACGACATACGACATTGGCGACTCATTCTTTGTCCTCAGGGCCACGTGGTGCGGGGTTACGGGTGATAAACATCGCATCACCGTAGCTGAAAAAGCGGTATTCGTTGTCGACGGCGGCTTTATAGGCGGCCATGGTCTCGGGATAACCGGCGAACGCCGAAACCAGCATCAACAACGTGGATTCAGGCAAATGGAAGTTGGTGACCAGGGCATCGACCACATGAAACGGCCGGCCCGGGTAGATGAATATGTCGGTATCGCCGCTGAACGGCTTGAGCACGCCATCGCGGGCGGCACTTTCCAGGGAACGCACGCTGGTGGTCCCCACCGCCACCACCCGACCGCCGCGCGCGCGACAGGCGGCAACCGCATCCACCACGTCCTGGCCGACTTCCAGCCATTCGCTGTGCATGTGGTGATCTTCGATCTTCTCCACGCGCACCGGCTGGAACGTGCCGGCGCCAACGTGCAGGGTCACGAACGCCGTCTCGACGCCCTTGGCGGCAATCGCCTCCATCAGCACCTGATCGAAATGCAGCCCCGCCGTCGGCGCCGCCACCGCGCCCAAACGCTCGGCGTAGACGGTCTGGTAACGCTCGCGGTCCGCGCCCTCATCCGGGCGGTCTATATAAGGAGGCAACGGCATGTGCCCGACGCGGTCGAGCAGCGGCAACACCTCTTCGGCAAACCCAAGCTCGAACAACGCATCATGACGCGCCAGCATCTCGGCCTCGCCACCGCCGTCGATCAGGATCTTCGACCCCGGTTTCGGCGACTTGCTGGACCGCACATGGGCCAGCACGCGATGACTGTCCAGCACCCGCTCCACCAGGATTTCCAGCTTGCCGCCGGAAGCCTTCTGGCCAAACAGCCGCGCCGGAATCACCCGGGTATTGTTGAACACCATCAAATCGCCCGGGCGCAAATGCTCAAGCAAATCAGTGAATTGACGGTGTGCCAGGGCGCCGCTGACCCCATCCAGGGTCAACAGGCGACTACCGCGACGCTCGGCCAAAGGATGGCGGGCGATCAGCGAATCAGGAAGCTCGAAGGTAAAGTCAGCAACGCGCATGATGGGGTTCGTCTAGCAGGGCCGGGAAGTCTAGCGGAAATATCAAAAATTCTCCATGTACCTGATTGACCAGCGGTATTCACCTCTCTATACTTCGCCGCCATTGAGCCCTGATGGCGGAATTGGTAGACGCGGCGGATTCAAAATCCGTTTTCGAAAGGAGTGGGAGTTCGAGTCTCCCTCGGGGCACCAAAATTAAGAAAGGTCTTGCTTTGCAAGGCCTTTTTTTTCGCCCGCAGAAAAGCACCTGACACCCCACCGCCCTGTGTAGGAGCTGGCTTGCCAGCGATTTTTTAACCCTCACCCCCTCGGTCAGTAAGACACTCATCAAGGATCCCCCCCATGGAATTGCACCTGGAAACCGTTGCCCTCTTCTCCCTCAAGCTCGCTTATGAGGCGGAAGATTCAAGTCCGATTTTGCGTGACGATCTGGTCATGGGCGATTACCAGCGGGATGTGTTTGAGTTGCTGGTGCGGCGGGGGGATGTTGAGGGGATTCAGGTGAAGGTGGATGAGTGTGTGGGGTTGGCGCTGGAGGCTATTGGGGGTGTGGATAAGCCGTTGGGGCGGGAGTTGCTGAGGTTGGCGGGTGAATTTGCCGGAATTCAGACGATGGAGAAGCTTGATGCCCCGCTCGTTGCGCTCAAGGATTATCTGAAAGACATTCAATGAATGACTCAGGGAGGAGCGCTAGCACCTCCCCTCCGAATCCTCGTTTGAGTTGCCTCGTTAGTTTTTTTTGCGAAAGTTTACTGACAGAGGTATCAACATATCGTGCTCTCTGAGAGGTTTTCTTTGGTGCTCCCGCTCAGTGAGAATGGTGAGGTCAAATACCACCAAAAGCTTCTCACTCAGCAATAAGAAGCTTTTGCTTAACTCGGCATGCAGACGCCCTAAATTTTGACAATCATTGTCTACAACGAGCAAAAGATCACAATCATTAGCTTCTGCACTTCGAAAAAAAGAGCCAAATCCATACACTTCTAATAGATCAGGATTCCTTGTATGGATACACAGGATCTCCTTCTTTATCTTTTTTATGGTAGGTCCAGAATTCATCTTTGAAAAGGGCTCCGGATAACTCGCTAGAATTAAATAGACCAATTTTGCGTGATACACATAGCTCTTTTGCTTCAGGGACGTAACCGTTCCAATTGCCACCAACTGAAATGAAGTTAACAGATGGGAATTCCTGCATCACCCTTCTTACAGCTGATTCTCCAAGCGCGTACTCATCAAGGCAAATTACCACAAGAGAGCAACCACTTTTTCGAATAACCTCCATGATTATGTCATCGTGACGCGAGACGCTAGCTACGTTATCGTGAGATTTAATAGCATCTTCCAGCCAAGCAATTCGACTATAGGAAACACCCCATGAATTGGTACCATTTGTCATAATGAAAATATCTCTGAAAATTCATTTGGGAATAATTCATACGAATCCATTCGGTAGTAAACATGCCTCTCATAGGACTCTGCGTGAATGCGGAATTTTTCTATAGCGTGGATTGCTGCCCCATCAGAAACAAGATCGATGTTTGCATCAATAATATTTAAAATTTTCTGATTATTGGGTAAGATTCGGTCGATGCGCCTCAATTCCCAGAGTAAGTAGGCGTTAGAGGTAGGATCAGATTGCGCCGTGGCGCTACGAGGACCACAAGAATCAAAAATGGATTTATTTGCAACGAGAATACGTGCTACTGCAATGCGAAGCTTTTCATAACAGTCATATTTGGCAGTTCTTCCGGCATTGCTAATAGTTTCCTCATGCGCCTTCTTCCACTCATGCAGTAATGCAATAGAATAGGTTCCGTCAGGAGCCTTATCTATATGCGTATGATGGGTAGGGCAAAGCAGTATTAGGTTATCGTAAGTGTCTTCCCCGCCTTCTGGCGTTCCTCGTGCAGCAGTGGGTTTACTACCAATAACATGAGCCATCTCGCCTACAATATAACGTCCTGTCTCCACAAGTGCTGTAAGGTCCTCCCCGCAGCTTGGCTTGGAGCACCGGCCACCGGCCCGTCCCCACAGTATTTTTGTATCGATTGTGTTGATTGCCAAAACTGATCCTCCTTGATTGACATAACAGTTCTTTGTGTCGCCCATATTCTTAAATGAGGTTTAGGGTTTTGTGCTGGCTCAAAGTGAAAGATCACATTTTCCCGCCATCCATAGCATGTTTCCGTCCGGTGTAGAAAGAGGAATCATCTATGACAGCTTTGACCTGGTCAAGAATTGTTGTTAGTAACTCATTCTAGCCTTGGGAGTACTTAGTAGGAGGCCTTTTTTGGACAGATAGCGACGGTCTGGCATGGAACGTAGCATGGACGGTCAGAATTCCGTCTGTTCCGCTTCCCAGACATCATCGAACTCGATTCTCAGGTATCTGGCAGTGCTTTCAAGCTTCGTATGACCAAGCAGGAGTTGGACAGCTCTCAGGTTCTTCGTTCTGCGATAGATTAGCGATGCCTTGGTTTTCCGTAGCACGTGAGTAGCGTACATGGTTGAGTGAAGACCAATGGCTGTCTCCCACGCTTTGCCTATTCGAGCGCATTGTCTGATGGCGAGATGGACTGAGTTGGCGCTGATAGGGTCGTAGCACGAACTATGGCGTGTCAGTTACTCGCCGTTTTTGCCTGTGTACAGCCAGCTTTGGGTCCAACGCGGCCCTTCTCGACGGGCCACATTCGGCCAAAACAGGCCTATAGTTCACCTAATACTTGCAGCCGGCCACATGACCAATCCAAGTGATGAGCATTCCGTATGGGCGCCCGCAGCCATCACTACGGGACACGGAACCGAAAATCCGAGGGCCCGAAGTCCGAATCTGATAAGAGCGGGTGCTGGCTCTACCGAAATCTTGGCCGATGGCTAGCCCATACAAAATCCCTCAACGTTCTCAAGTCTCGCCCAGTCCGACTAAAGGCACGGATAAGAGATGGTCTCACCATGATATCATTGAGCCACTGCTGAAAATTTATCACTTGTGAATGGAGTCAACGTGAGCAAAGAAAAACAATATCCACACAGTGCCGTCTCCTCCTGGAGCGGCTTTGTATACCAAGGGAAAATAGCCCTATACCACTGCCTTAAGTTAATACATGAAGGCGATGTTGACTTTGAACTACAGCTGGATAGTACCGACGACTTTGCAATATACAAGAGTGGAACATTAGTCAGCGCCCACCAAGTTAAAGCGAACATAGGAAAATATCGCTCAAATTATAGTGAGGCCTTAGCAAAGTCGGCAAAAATAGAGCTGGACAGAGTCAAAGGAACCACTCGATATTTCCATATATCTATCGCGATTTCAGATACAAGCGACTACAAGGGTGACAGCGGTGAAGTTGTAGAGTTTTACCCTTATGGTGACGACAAGCACTGCAGCCTAGGGAGTATCGAGGAACTCACAAAGTCAGTTATCACTAAAATTTGCAAAACCAAGGCAATTAATTTAAGCGAAAAACTTTTAAATCTAAACTACTGCTTATTATCAGAGAAGATCAGCTCAAAGGCAATCGAAATCCATAAAAAAATCCAGGTAGACGGAGATACTGAAAGAAGAGCTGCATACTCAAATAGGATTTTCGGCCAAAACATTTTAGACGACATTATCAATAACAACCCTTATAACGACGCAGACTACTATGCTGTAGACCTGAAGAGTAGGCTTCACGCGCATCTCGAAGATAGGCTAGAACAATCATTGCCGGGTATGACAGACGCCAGTTATGAGAGAGCTCGGAATCTATACGAACACATTCGAGTGACCCAAGCCCACGAGCTGAAATGTTTGTGCCAGCTAATGAAACCATCAGAGCGTTTTACTCTTATTCAAAAGGCGGACATCAGAAAATATACAGGGCTTATCCAGGAATTAACTATAGATCCGATACTCGCCAGACTCCCCCATTACTTATGCAAACAACATAAATTCTACATCCCTACAGCTCTCGACCTCCCAGAAACCGAGGAAAATATCTATTGCGCTTCAGATATTCGCAACGAAATGAGCAGCAATGATGACCTGCTCGAACTTCTATTCGAGTATAACAATCTCATAGCTTACAGGGCAAAAGAGTCGTTCATGATTGACACCAAATATACAGTCAGCTCAGACTTTTTAGGACAAGATCCGCACGAAAAAGCCGACAGCCATATTATAAAAAAACTACGCATAAGCATTTTAACCAAGGAAGAAGCCGAGGCTCGACTAAATGATCATTGAACTCATTGATGAGGCCCTAATCGCGCATCAGTTTGTAAAAGAATTTGAAACAGATATCACGCGATTTTATAAGAGAGAGGTTGGCGATGCAATCCGGTTTGCGATACTTCACAGATTGGACGAGCTTTCTACGCCGCAAGAACTAAACTCAGACATCATTCAATCGACTCCAAAAAATTTCACAAACGATCCCTCGTACAAAAAAAATTGCGACCTGATTTGCATTCATCACCTCAAACAACTTTCAGAGTTCAAAACTCACGAAGAGGAAATATTTGCCATAGAAGAAGACCCTTATCACTTCAAGAAATATGTTCTCTACTATAGCGACGCTGAAGAGAAAGTTTTACAAGGGCAGACCTATGAAAAAATACATACCACCATCACAAACAAAGAGTTATTCAACGAATACAAAATGCAACCGCTAGCCGCAACGCAATACAGCGCAGCAGCGAAAATATTTATCAAGTTACCTTTCCTTGAACTACCCTTTATCAAAAGAGATCTTGTCCCCTTGCGACTGCAAACAGAAGAAGCAGTGAGTGAGGAGGGCCTTACCAAAACTTATGAGAGCATACTGAAATTCTCCAGTGCTAACATTGACGACTTGATCAAGGAAATGATTAGTGATGAAATGGCAAATATCCAGAATTGAAATCTCTAATTTCAAAGCATTCAAGAACGTTTCGCTAGATCTCGACAACTCATCATTGCTCACTTTAGATGGCCCTAATGGATTTGGAAAGACTAGCATTTTTGACGCCATCGAACTGCTACTCACGGGACAGATTAAAAGGATCGACAATCTTTTCACCAAGCTGATGAATAAAAAACAGGTAAATTATGATGACAACCTGTTCTGGAACATCCGCTCCGGGGAGAAAGACCTGACAATCAAGATCGAATTCGTTAACCAAGAACGCTCAATTACACTGGCAAGACATGCAACCGCTAAGTCCCTGAAGCAGAAAGCGTTAAACCGCGCCGATAGTTTTTCGCAGTTTCTTCTTTATGACCTACCGGAGTTTCCGTCGACCGATTACACTCTAGATAATTTACGTGATAATGAATACATTGATGAGCTCTTCGGGGAAAATTTTCGAGAAAATTTTTCGTTTTTGAACTATTTGGAACAAGGGCAAAACCCACTGCTCTTTTCGAAGGTAGAGAGTAGAAAAGATGCCCTAGGCAATCTTTTTAATACCACAGACATTCTAACTGAAATTGAAAACTGCAAGGCTGTTCAGCGCCGACTCACAAGGTATCTCAGCGATACTGATCGAAAAACTAAAGAAAATGAATTGATCGCCGAGGGCGAATCGCTTCGAGCTATGGTTCAAGCTGATCTTGGCAGTGTAGAGTACAAAAAACTTTCAACCGTAGATCAGCAGGTCGGTTGGGATAAAGAGGATCTATTCCCAAGTTATTCATCCGAAATCTTGGATCAATATCTGGACTCCACACGCAGACTTCAGGAGCTCCTGCTCCTAAAAAGCGCTGTGCAAATAAGATTTCAGAATGACCGCATTGACGCCTATATTAAGCAAAATATGGAGTCTCTACGCAACGTCGCTCAGTTTGGCAATGACCTCAACAACCTGGACACTTTAGACCGCGTAAAGAAAGAGCTAGATCTGCTCGCGAAGGCTAAAGCCGCTATCCAGCGCGGTACGACAGCCATCACCCTCGCTGAGGCTCAGGCACTGCCCGGCTGGGAACCTGACCGCCTGAAATGGTTTGAAGAGCAAATTACGACTCGCAACAGCCTTTCCCAACAGAATCAATCAAATGCCACCATCGCGGCTGAACTGACTCGCCTGAAGCTCCAGTTACTTGAGGAACACGCGAAGATCTACCCCGATGACCCGAACTGCCCATTGTGCGGTGCCGACTGGCAAAAGCACCAGGCCATGCTGGATGCGATCAAGGGTAGATCTGAACAGATCGTGAGCACTCTGGGCGCTGATGGGAAGGCACTCGTCGATCTGACTACTCGTATGACCGAGGAACTGGTGCCGATAGCTGTATACATACAGTCTCGGGAAACAACACTGTCGAATGACTACAACGAGGCTCTACACACCGCTCTAGAGCGCGCAAGAGTTCGCTTGGCAAGCATTCAACAACTGGCCGAACGACTTAAAACTACAGGCACACCGATCAATTACCTGTTCTCAGTGAATGCAGAGATCGTGGAAGAACGCCTGCTAGAGCTCATTACTTCGATCCGTGCAAAGAAGAGTCTTGAGACTGAGACACTACCCGAGGATTGGCGGCAAACCATCGATACGACTTTCAAGGCTATTGAAGACTTCTATATTCTCGAGCAGCAAGACCTAGCCACCAAGATCCAATACATCTCTATTAAGGCAAATGAAGCACGAAGCACCAAGTTGCAAAAAACCCTTGAACTTCTGCAGAAAATTCAACGGGAGAATGAAGCAGCAACGCGTGCAAGCCACAAGGTTAAGAGGCTACGTGACACGTTGGAGCGTGTAGAGCGTTTGTACTCTGACCACACCATTTCAGAGATTGAGCTGATCTTCCATATCTACAGCGGGCGACTCATACAGAACTATCAGCGCGGACTCGGCTTATTCATCGAGAGTCGCGAAGGTAAGCAACTGCGGTTTCTGACCGCTGAAAAGTCTGATCATGATGCCATACTCTCCATGAGCTCAGGGCAGGTCTCAGCACTTAGTCTGGCGTTCTTCCTCTCCCTAAACAAGGTGTACGCAGATGTCCCGCTGATCCTCATCGATGACCCCGCTCAGTCTCTAGACGAAGTGAACGTAGCATCTCTCACCGATCTGCTTCGCTGCGAACTGAAGCTTCGTCAGCTTATCGTATCGTCGCACGAGGAAGACATTTCAGCGTACATGCGATACCGCTTTACCAAGGCAGGATTGAGTACCCGCTCCCTGAACATGCAGCGCTTGGCCAAAGAGCCGTCCTAAGGATGATATTCGAATCCATATAGGCTGGGGGGGGCTACCCCGTTTTGGGTAGCGCTCCCTCGTGACCGACCTCTAGTGGTTGCGACAGGTCGGAGTCGGCCAGCAAGCGGTAAGTCAGTATTTATATATTCAGGGGCGACTCAGAACTCACTCTGAGCTATAAAAGCTTAGGCTTATTTGAAAAGTTGTCATGCGCGCTATCAGTCTCGTATTGATTAATAATCTCGCTATAACTTTCCGGCGATAGCAATGCTTCCTTTAATAGGTTTCTTTTTACTAAAGATACGTATAAAGCTGCTGAGTAAGCTTGACAGTTAATAGATTTTTCATGATTGAACTCAATATCGGTAAAGCACTCATAGCTGAGTATTGCGTCTGCAAGCCTTTGATTTTTGCTCAATGCATTTATATAGAGCCAATCATAAAATAAAGTTTTAGGCTCTAGCGGCCATGAGTTCTGATAGAACTGAAATGCAATCAGTCTACCGCTATTTTTTAGGCGTTCATCTTTCTTTGCTTCTCTCGATGTTCTTTCAAGCAAGTCTACGTATGGACCACCACTTGTAAAAACTTTGCTAGCCTGAAATGCACACTCAACACTGAACTTCCGATTGTATTTTTTTGTCTCAATCATCAGATTGAACGCGCTAGCCTCCACGCCTTCTTCTGTTAAAGACTTTGAAGAAATTTCAAGAATTTTATCTTTGTGTATAGCATGAGTTATATTTTCGTGGAAAGATGCGATGCTTCTCTGCTTTTGAGCAACCGAAAATCCCGAAAACCAGTTAAAGCTTACAAACCTGGTTGTTACCAATAATTCTGGCTTAGTACTAGGAATGAAAACCGGTCTTTCAGCCATTATCTTTTCTCTGATAAAAGTAATCTGGATTGAACTGCCATGTAAAAGTATTAAACTGTTCAGATAAAGCAGTTAGACCTTTGAAGTCTATCAATCGTTTTTCATAGTGAAAATTCAAGTCGATTATTTCACTGACTGGTATTATACCAGAAACCAAAACTTCTGCTTGCACGTCTGTTGTTTCGTGTTTTTGTCTGCCGTTCTGTTTGCGCAGCTCCTCGTTCGCAAAAAGCTTTTCAAGAGCTACTCCGCCCCTAAGCGAGGCGTCAGTAGAATCTCTTATGTAAGCCTTCGCTGCGTTGGTTTCGGTAAATAAACAATCATTTTGCCAAAGCGTATCGGGTTTTAATCTGATAACCGCCCAATCATCGTTTGGAAAATTAGCCATCATCTGGCATAACATCTTACAATTTGGAAAACTTATTGATAAACAAGTTCTATCTTCTCGCTTATCAAATCGCTCTGCGTCATTAAGTGTAAATGGTATGTTGTTATTCTGGAGGAGTTTGCGGGGTATGATGCCGCTTGTTAAAATACTAGGGAGGTTTGAAGAACGGGTAAAATGAAAAAGATATTGTATGTTTCTATCTGTGGCTATTTTTTGTGGCATAAAACCTTCCTTGTCAGCCTTAGATGTGTCAAAAATTGACCAGCGTTGAAGCGGGCCCCACTGTCTCAACTTAAGCTGGGCGGCAAGGAATGTCCATAGGCCACTACTGAGGCATGATAAATAACTCAGTTGATGCTAGCTCTAAAGGGGCAGGTCGTCGCGGTGATCGGTCATTACAATCTGAAAAGGGGACAGATCAAATTTTTCATTTCAGATGGTTAGGGGGCGAAGCCACCAAAGGTTGCAAGAAAGAAGTGTCCAAGATAACCTCCCACCGTCGCTGCCAATTCAGCGACCGGGTGTGGTAACCCGAGTTATTCAAGGCGCAACAGCGCCCCAATCACGTCATCAGGCGCTTTTTTTATGCCTGCGGCGTGAGTTATGGCGGCTGTGCGTGGGACGCCCTCGGGCGTGCCGGTTTCCTTGATACCCGGTTTACCACCCTGCGCACAGCTGTCACCCATTCGTGTGGTAACGAACGTGGCAGCTCCTCGTATCAAGGAGTTGGATAATGCGCAGTATCAATCCGTTTGAAATTTGGCTTTTCCCTCTAGGCAATTCCCAATCGCGTAACACCCTCCCCCATTGCCTCTCCATCCTCGGAGGTGGCCAATGACCGAACAACCCGAACTCAAAACCATCGGCTTAACCCCCGCCATCTATTGCTCCGATCAACCACTGTTCTACGTCACTCGCGGCGTTCCCCTCGGTGATGCGCTATCGATGGCTTCTGATTTTCTGTTTCTCGCCAAGTCGCTCACCAAAGATGCTGCCTGCGCCACAGACACCGACCGTCACGCCTTGGCTGCGCATTATTTGACGTCGATGAGTAAGGCGTTGGTGGATGATGCGGTGAAGGTGCTGACGCGGGATCGGGCTGTTGCGCCGATGTCCAAGCGAGCGTCGGAATCTGAAGGGTAGCTTCTGGGTTTTAGACGTCAGGCATGACGCTTGTAGAGACGGGCTTGGTCGCGGTGGGCTTGGGCATTCAGCAGGAATGGTGGTTGCCTTGAGTTTTTCGCGAGCGGGCTCGCGCCTACAAAAGGTGTGGATATCTGGCGGGTATTAGCCCCGAGTTTTTCGGGGTTTTCGTCGAAGTCAGCTAGATCCCGAACAGTTTTCGAGGAAAGCCCGTTTCATCTGAAAACCCCATTGCTTTGAAAGTGCAGCCGGGCATAGCAGGCTTGCGATCGATCAGATCCGCAATGTCGTTGATCCAGGTCGAAGCCGGTGCGATTTTCTGTAGCAGAAACCATATGACCGCAATTAACCCGTACAGCCGCTTGAGCGCATGTTGATCCAGCCCCAGCCTTTGAAAATAGGGTTCCGTGGGGACCGATAACGGGTTAGCCGAAGCCTGATTCCAGATGCGAGTATGGTGAGCACAGCGGTTGCGCAAATGGCTGGTCTGCTGCATCCACCGGCTGAGCACCTTGGCGTTGTTCAAACCGAAGCGCGCGAGTATCAAATTCTGATACTTACTGGTGAGCAGCTCGAAGAATTCCGAAAGATCCCCGAAATCCCAGGCTTCCACCGCGACCCAAACAGGAATGGACTTACCGGCTCGCAGGTGCCACTGAATACAGTCCTCTTTGCTCCGCGCAATATGCGACTGCTGTTTCAGACTCCACTCTGTCCACTTGTTGCGCGCATTACCACGGCTGTCCGTGTACGGCTGGGTCCATTTGTGCAGGATAAATTTCACATTGGTGTAGGCCATCGGGTCGTGATACCCAACCTCGTGAGCCATTATGGTCTTGAGGTGGACCTCCAGACGCTCGACTGCATCCAGCGTGAGCATTCGCAACCGTTTATCGAACTGGTAAAGGTCTACGATCGCATCGAAAGAGGTGGTCGCCTGGAAAGTGTCCATACGTAGAGGTTTGCCCGCGACCGGGCAGATTTCTTGCGCAAGGCCATTCATTTTGAATTCCCGCGCCGGGTACCAGAATCCGCTTAGACGGTAATACCCAAGCTGAGCGAGCTTGCGTTCTGCGCGAGGCTGATCATTGATCTGCATACCCCTGCTTGTCAGAAGCGCAACCATGTCAGGGTACGTAAGGAAAGGCTTTGGAGGGGCTGGTTTAGGCAACTTCCATGTTCCATAAACAAGAAGGCCCGAACGTAATGCCGGACTGAGCCAGCACCAGAGGATCGGGCGCGATTGGGATCAATGCTGCCGTAGCCAAGTAACAATGTCAACGTCGACGACACCGGCAGGAACGGTGGTTGCCTTGCGTTTTTCGCGAGCAAGCTCGCTCCTACAGGGGTTTCGGTTGTCTGGCAGAAATTATGTAACAAGCCTCCAGCAACTACACCTCGCCTCGCATTCTTCTAGACTCAATACAAGGTCGTAGACAGAACCAAACACGTCGCTCTGGTGCGGATAAATCAAAGGCGGCGTGGCAATCTGGCTTTTATGCCCTTACCGATGTGCGGCGAAGACCGCGCCGGGCACAACAAGATGCCCGCCCAGGGTGCCCTGGCCAACGGCCTGAAAATGCCACGATTCCGTGACGTGGTGTGAGTGCCGCAGCCGAGACTTTCGGACAACCGACGACCCTCTGGTGTGTCCGTGACCGTGAGGAATGCTGTATGCCTGATGTTGAGTTGCACCTGCCTGTGGTCAACAGTCTGCTGGAGCGCCATAAGGGCTCTGCGGGTGCGCTGTTGCCCATTCTTCATGATATTCAGGAACGCATCGGTTACATCCCCGATGTCGCCGTCCCCGAGATCGCTCATGCCCTCAATCTGAGTCAGGCGGAGGTTCGCGGGGTGATCAGTTTTTACCATGACTTCCGTACCGCGCCACCGGCCCGGCATATCCTGCGGCTGTGTCGGGCTGAGTCCTGTCAGAGTCGCGGCGCCGAGCAGTTGGCCGCGCAGTTGCGTGAACGCCTGCAACTGGACGACCACGGCAGCAGCGCCGACGGCAGCATCAGTTTGCGTCCGGTGTATTGCCTTGGTGCTTGCGCCTGTTCGCCTGCCCTGGAGCTGGATGGCCGGGTGCATGCGCGGCTGAGCGCTGAACGTCTGGATGCGCTGCTCGACGCTTGCCGGGAGGACGCATGATGCCGACTCTCTATCTGCCCTGTGATTCTATTGCCCGTGCCGTGGGTGCCGATGAGGTATCCGTGGCCCTGATCACTCAGGCCAAGGTACTTAATCTGCCGCTGGAGCTACAGCGCACCAGTTCGCGCGGCCTCTACTGGCTGGAACCGCTGCTGGAAGTGGACAGCCCGCAAGGTCGGATCGGCTTCGGCCCGCTGACCGCTGCTGATGTGCCGTCCGTGCTCGATGCGTTGCAAGACGAGCCGTCCAGCCATCCACTGGCCTTGGGCCTGGTGGAAGAACTGCCTTATCTCAAGTCTCAACAACGCCTGCTGTTCGCCCGCGCCGGCATTACCCGGCCGCTGTCGCTTGAGGATTACCGGGCCCATGGCGGTTTCGAGGGTTTGACCCGAGCCATCGCGGTGGGCGGCGAGCAGACCGCGACGGAAGTGTTCGATTCGGGCCTGCGTGGCCGTGGCGGCGCGGCCTTCCCGGCCGGGATCAAATGGCGCACGGTGCGCGGCACTCAAGCTGCGCAGAAGTACATCGTGTGCAACGCCGACGAGGGCGACTCCGGCACCTTTGCCGACCGCATGTTGATGGAAGGCGACCCCTTCCTGCTGATCGAAGGCATGGCCATCGCCGGCATTACCGTCGGAGCCACCTACGGCTACATCTATGTGCGCTCGGAGTATCCGGATGCCGTGGCTACCCTGCGTCAAGCGCTGAACATTGCCCGTGATGCCGGTTACCTCGGCGCCAATGTCGGTGGTAGCGGTCAGGCTTTCGACATGGAAGTACGAGTGGGTGCCGGCGCGTACATCTGCGGTGAAGAAACCGCGCTGCTGGACTCTCTGGAAGGCAAGCGCGGGATCGTCCGCGCCAAGCCACCGATCCCTGCTCTACAAGGCCTGTTCGGCCTGCCGACGCTGGTGCACAACGTGCTGACTTTGGCCTCGGTGCCGCTGATTCTGGCCAAGGGTGCGCAGTTCTATCGCGATTACGGCATGGGCCGTTCGCTGGGCACCATGCCCTTCCAGCTGGCGGGCAATATTCGTCACGGCGGTCTGGTGGAACGGGCCTTTGGTCTGACTCTGCGGGAGCTGGTGGAAGACTACGGCGGTGGCACCGCCAGTGGTCGGCCGCTGAAGGCCGCGCAAGTCGGCGGCCCGCTCGGCGCCTGGGTGCCACCTTCGCAATTCGATACGCCACTGGATTACGAGGCCTTCGCTGCCATCGGCGCGATGCTCGGTCACGGTGGCGTGGTGGTGGCTGACGACAGCCTGGACATGGCCCACATGGCACGCTTCGCCATGCAGTTCTGCGCCGAGGAATCCTGTGGCAAATGCACCCCCTGCCGCATCGGCTCGACCCGGGGCGTGGAGGTGATCGACCGCTTGCTGGCCGCGCCAGATCAGGCCGCTCGCGATGAGCAGGTGATCATCCTCAAGGACCTCTGCGACACGCTGCAATACGGTTCGCTGTGCGCGCTGGGCGGCATGACCTCCTATCCGGTCGCCAGCGCCCTCAAGTACTTCCCCGCTGACTTCGGTCTGCAAGCCTCGGAGGCCGAGCAATGATCACTGTATTCGATCCGAAAACCGATATGGATCTGGGCACGCCGGCCCGCGAAAGCCAGGTGCAAGTCACCCTGAACATCGACGGCCGCAGCATCAGCGTGCCCGAAGGCACCTCGGTGATGCGCGCCGCCGCGCTGCTGGGCACCACCATTCCGAAACTCTGTGCCACCGACAGCCTGGAAGCCTTCGGCTCCTGCCGCATGTGCCTGGTGGAGATCGACGGCATGCGCGGCTACCCCGCGTCCTGCACCACGCCGGTCACTGAAGGCATGACCGTGCATACCCAGACGCCGAAGCTCGCGACCCTGCGGCGCAACGTCATGGAGCTGTACATCTCCGATCACCCGCTGGATTGCCTGACCTGCTCGGCCAACGGCAACTGCGAGCTGCAAACCGTCGCCGGCCAGGTTGGCCTGCGCGAAGTGCGTTATGGCTATGAAGGCGAGAACCATCTGGAGGACGTGAAAGACACCTCCAACCCCTACTTCGATTACGACCCGAGCAAGTGCATCGTCTGCAACCGCTGCGTGCGCGCCTGCGAAGAAACCCAGGGCACCTTTGCCCTGACCATCACCGGGCGTGGTTTTGAATCCCGCGTGGCCGCTGCCGGTGGCGAGAACTTCCTCGACTCGGAATGCGTGTCCTGCGGCGCCTGTGTGCAAGCCTGCCCCACCGCGACGTTGATGGAAAAAAACGTGGTCGAAATGGGTCAGCCGGAACGCAGTGTGATCACCACCTGCGCCTATTGCGGCGTGGGCTGCTCGTTCCGCGCCGAGATGAAAGGCAACCAGCTGGTGCGCATGGTTCCGGACAAGAACGGCCAGGCTAACCACGGCCACTCCTGCGTCAAAGGGCGCTTTGCCTGGGGCTACGCCACCCACCCGGATCGCATCACCAAGCCGATGATCCGCAAAAACATCAGCGACCCTTGGCAGGAAGTCAGTTGGGATGAAGCGGTGACCTACGCCGCCAGCGAATTCCGCCGGCTGCAGCAAAAATATGGCCGCGACTCCATCGGTGGCATCACCTCCAGCCGCTGCACCAACGAAGAAACCTATCTGGTGCAGAAACTGGTGCGTGCGGCCTTCGGCAACAACAACGTCGACACCTGTGCGCGGGTCTGCCACTCGCCGACCGGCTATGGCTTGAAACAAACCCTGGGCGAGTCCGCCGGCACCCAGAGTTTCGACTCGGTGATGCAGGCCGATGTGATCCTGGTGATGGGCGCCAACCCCAGCGACGCCCACCCGGTGTTCGCCTCGCAACTCAAGCGCCGCCTGCGTGAAGGTGCGCGGCTGATCGTCATCGACCCACGGCGCATCGATCTGGTGGACACGGTGCACGCCCGTGCCGAATATCACTTGGCTCTGCGCCCTGGCACCAACGTCGCCATGCTCAATGCCTTGGCCCATGTGATCATCAGTGAAGGCCTGCAAAACCAGGCCTTTATCGACGCCCGTTGCGAGGGCGGCGATTTCGCCCGCTGGAGCGAGTTCGTCAGCCGTGCGGAAAACTCGCCGGAAGCGATTGGCCCGATCTGCGGTGTGCCCGCTGCCGACATCCGTGCCGCCGCTCGCCTGTACGCCACCGGTGGCAATGCGGCGATCTACTACGGCCTGGGCGTCACCGAACACAGCCAGGGCAGCACTTCGGTCATGGGCATCGCCAACCTGGCCATGGCCACCGGCAACATCGGCCGCGAAGGCGTGGGCGTGAACCCGCTGCGGGGGCAGAACAACGTTCAGGGCTCCTGCGACATGGGCTCCTTCCCCCACGAGTTGCCTGGCTACCGGCACATCTCCAACGATGTCATCCGCACGCAATTCGAACAGGCGTGGAACGTCACCCTGCAACCCGACCCGGGCCTGCGCATCCCCAACATGTTCGAGTCTGCCTTGGCCGGCAGCTTCAAGGGCCTGTACTGCCAGGGCGAAGACATCGCCCAGAGCGATCCGAATACCCAGCACGTCACCGCGGCCCTGTCGGCCATGGAATGCGTGGTGGTGCAGGACATTTTCCTCAACGAAACGGCGAAGTTTGCCCACGTGTTCCTGCCGGGCGCTTCGTTCCTGGAAAAGGACGGCACCTTCACCAACGCCGAGCGGCGTATCTCGCGGGTGCGCAAGGTCATGGAGCCGCTGGGCGGCAAGGCCGACTGGGAAGGCACGGTGGCCCTGGCCAATGCCTTGGGTTACCCGATGAACTACAAACATCCATCGGAAATCATGGATGAAATCGCCAGCCTGACGCCGACCTTCACCAACGTCAGCTACGCCGCACTGGATAGCCACGGCAGCCTGCAATGGCCGTGCAACGCCGAGGCACCGGACGGCACGCCAACCATGCACATCGAGGAATTCGTGCGCGGCAAGGGGCGCTTCATGCTCACCGGCTACGTGCCCACCGAGGAGAAGGTCAACAGCCGCTATCCGCTGCTGCTTACCACCGGACGCATCCTCAGCCAGTACAACGTCGGCGCCCAGACCCGGCGCACCGAAAACGTCGCCTGGCACGATGAGGACCGGCTGGAAATCCACCCGACCGACGCCGAGAGCCGTGGCATCAACGAAGGTGACTGGGTCGGCATCGGCAGCCGCGCCGGGCAGACCGTACTGCGTGCGCGGATCACCGAACGGGTCGCTCCGGGCGTGGTGTACACCACCTTCCACTTCCCTGAGTCGGGCGCCAACGTGATCACCACCGACAACTCCGACTGGGCCACCAACTGTCCGGAGTACAAGGTCACGGCCGTGGAGGTCAGCCGCGTCTACCACCCTTCGGAGTGGCAAAAGCGCTTCCAGGAATTCAGCGACGAACAACACCGCCTGCTCAAGGATCGCGCCCGTGGCGCCAAAGCGGAGGTGCGCCGATGAGTACTGCCAACCTGATCAAGATGGCCAACCAGATCGCCCAGTACTTTACCAGCGAACCGGACCAGCAACTGGGGGCGCTCGGGGTGCGTAATCATCTGCAGATGTACTGGACGCCGGGCATGCGCAAGGAGCTGCTGGCCTGGCAGACGGAACACAAGGGAGCGGACTTGCACCCGCTGGTGCAGGCGGCGGTGATCGGGGCGGGTTGGGAGGCATAGACCGGGGAACCGTAAAAACTGTAGGAGCGAGCCTGCTCGCGATGGACTCAAGAACACCGCGCTTATCCTGGATTCGCGCGTTATCGTTGACGACCATCGCGAGCAAGCTCGCTCCTACATATCTTTGCGTGACGCCGTCACGGTCACTTCAATTGCCCGGACACTGATGGCCGCGAATGTCGCGGTCAGCAGTACGCCGTTGAAACCCAGCAGCACAGCCAGCACTCGCGAGACGCCGAGTTTGGGCACGAGTTCGCCGTAGCCGATGGTCAGGCCCGTGACGAAGGCGAAGTAGATACCGTCATCCGGGCTCCACCCTTCCAGTTGGGCGATGATCAGGCCGAACGCTACGATCACTAACAGCAGTATCGAGAAGATCGGCCACACCACTTTGAAATAGAACCAGACGGCTTTGTAGAACTCGTGGCGGACGTTTGATGCACGGGCGAGGCTCATGGCACGGGCTTCCTGGAGATTTGCGTGGCCGGCATTGGCATGCGCGGCGTTTCAACAACCCGTTAGTGTGGCACAAACAATGGAAACTGTTGGCCAACGTCGGGGGGTGACCAACAACGCACTGTCCGTGAAGGACAGCGACTACCCAGGATCGTGAACTTCATCAATCCACCCGTCACAAACGAAAATGTTAAAAATGCCCATGCCGATGCAAAATGCCAGTTATAAATACCAACAGCCCCTGCAAACATTCGCCCACAGGAGATGTTTGCAGTAGCGACACTAATTATTTATAGAATCGCCTCACCAAACTGGAACTATCGTCTCAACTTTGCAGTACTACCGACATCAGCGTTTTGCTTTCACATCACGATGCTTGACCCAATAAAATAATTTTCATTTATTGGCGTATCGAGTCCGCTCCACACTGTAGAATCCTGGTGCACCGCGGTGTCGGCTGATCCCGGGATCAACGCGCAACGCCCCCCTGGTTACTATGCGAGGAAAGGAAACCCGCTGGCGATGACATTGCCAGACTCACGTCATTGAACATTAAATAGCTCGCGACCGGATCCCGACTACCTGGATTTCGAATACCGCGGCTGTTGTTCAGAACGACTAGATCAGCAAAGGAATGGATCATGATTTCACTGGATGAACTTCTCACCATGTCGGGTTTGTCGCGCAAAAGCGATTGGTTCGAAGCCCTCAAGTCAAATACTACGGCACTGGGTTGTGATGGTGTGTTGTTTGCTTTCAAACCGAACAGCAGTACCGATAATAATCAAGCCATCATTCTCAGTGACTATCCCGCTGCGTGGCGCAAGAAATACGACACTGAAGACTATGCCCGGATAGATCCCGTCGTTGCCCACTGTCTTACCTCAACGGTGCCCATCGTGTGGTTCGACGATATTTACACCTCTGCACAACAACTGAATTTCAGGGAAGAAGCAAAAAATCACGGCCTGATGCAAGGCGTGAGCTTGCCGGTACACGGCGCCGGCGGCCAAGTGGGAATACTGAGCGCCCGACTCGAAGCGATCCCGGAGCGTCAACTCAAATACCATTTGGCGCGAACGCTTCCCAGCCTGACCCTTATTCGCGATTACGCTCTTGATACGCTCCTGAAGCTGATCGGCAACGAAGTAGCCGAAGAGCCCGTTGCGCTCACAAATCGAGAGCTGGAAGTACTCAAATGGAGCGCTTTCGGCAAGACCACTTGGGAGATCGCCCGCATTCTCAGTTGTTCAGAAGCCAACATCAATTATCACTTTTCAAAAGTCAGAACGAAATTCAATGTCGGCTCCAGGAGAATGGCGATTGTCAAAGCCTTGCAAACCGGCGTGTTGGAATTTTAAACCGCAGGCTGCGATCAACAGGCAACGACTGAACAGGTGTATGGAATCAAAACCGGGAACACACCAGCACTGTTCACAGGTGGGACGTCCGGTTTTCAATCTCTGCAAGCAGTCGTTCCCTGAGCGCGGGTTCCCACACTTCGTCCCATTGCCGCACATAATAATGACGCTGATCAAGAATCTGCTGGCTATTCAAATCAAAATCAGCGCCAATCAGTTCAATCTGCCGCGCCTTGGTATACGACATGAACGGAGAACTGGATAAACGCCGTGCATCCGTATCTATGCCAAGACGCTTTGCACAGTATTGTGCTGCGGCGAGGGCTTCGTGCTCTGAGTGATTGGCGTCCACGACTTCCGACTGGACTCTCTCAGCATTCCAGACCGACTCCTGAAAAATATGTTGATAAACATCAACGGCAACATCGCAGTGTTCTATTTCTTCGGTGAAATGATAGCCCAACAAATAGAGCACACCCAAATTCGCTGAAATATTGCAAGTCCGGGCAAAATTCTTTCCGGAAAACAGTTGCTCAAAAAAAATGAAACTGGAAATACAATTCTTGCTTTCAAACACGGCAATTTTCAGCAAAGCGTCCCTTATACCTTCCCGCTCGCCCCTGGAAACGCTTTGCAGTATGGGCTCATAGTTCTTCACATGAAATTCATGAAGATAGGGATACACCCTGGGGTGTAATTGATCTTTGTACACACTGCCCGGACACAGAAACGAATTCAGGTGTTTATGCGCCTTGGCATGGTGCATCTCCTGGACCAGAAACGTATGTTCAAGGTCCAACAACCCCTCATCGGCAATCAATCCCCGCGAATGTTTGCTGACGAAGTTACAAAAATATTCAATGTATTCCAGGTAAAAGGAATACCCCAGTCCCACTAGTGAAGTCTGATCGTCATAAGCCCAGCGAAAATCGAAATCCGCACCGATTTTCATCGCCTGTTTGATATCAAACGGAATTCTTCTAATTTTCATGCGGCGTCCTGGCTGCCTGTCGCAAAACGGCGCTCGCCTTCGGTAGAGCGCCCCTGACACTGTCAGTTCTGAAGAAACAGAATCCCGTCTTCGCTTTCCGGCGAATGAACCGCTCGGGTCTGCCCCAACCCTTTAACCAGGAAAGAAACATGCTGGGCACGCATCTGTTCCTGGGTATAAGGGTTTCGGGAACCGAAAATCTGCTCCATCAACTGTGTTTTCTTGCGCACGATACGATCGACAGCGCCCTCTCCGCGCTTGGCCGGCAGGAACAACTGCATCAGTTTGTTTTGCCCTTCAAAGTAGGTTTCATGGACCATTGCATTGTGGTACGTCAAACCGACATCAATCACCGCTAGCGAACGCTCAAGATGAGCGGGGTCGGATTTGACCATTTCCTCGATCACCGCAGCCCACGCCTGAGTGTGCCGTGCCTCGTCTTTCATGATATTGGTTATCAGCGCCTGAAGAGCCGGATGGTGCACTTGACTGCGTACATCCCGGTACAACTCAGTGTTGACCACCTCACCGAACAAATGGGCGAAGGTATAACTGTAAAGATCCCAATACTTTCTATCTTCGTAGCACCAGATGTATTTTTCTGAATATTCGCGGACTGACAGTTTGTCCACATACCCCAGCTCACCTGTTGAAACATAGTGATAAGCCGTCGCTAGCGCGATGCCATGACGCATTTCCTCGTAGGCAATGATGTTGACATACGCAAGAATCTGCCCCCAGTCATTGGCAAGGTCTTTTGGGTAGCCTTCACGGACTTCAGTGAGCAGCAAGTCATGAAACTGCACCGCTGATGCCTGGCCGGAAAACTCTCCATCAGACAAACAGTCGAGCAAGTTCACAATATCCCGATCATGCTCATCCAGTTCCGTCAGCCAGTTCCAGTCATAGCGCTGTGCATCCCACCTTTGTTCATCGGACAGGCAGCCAAAGTTAACGATAGTACTGATCCCGGACATGCAATGTTCTCCTTGAAATGAGTCACCCGGCAGAGAGCGACCCAGTTATCGCCTGGATGATGATAACGACGTTCAGCAACTCAGGCCGCCGTCGACCACGAGCGTCTGACCGGTTATATAGGCCGCGCCCTCGCTCATCAGGTAATCCACCAGTGATGCCACCTCGGAGGTACTTCCGAGACGACGTAGCGGGATGCTTTTTTTCAACCCTGATCCATGCTCTTTCAAGTGCCTGGTCATGTCGGTCTCGATATAGCCTGGCGCGATACTGTTGACGCGCATGTTGAATCGAGCCATTTCAAGCGCCAGCGAGCGGGTCATTCCAATCAACGCAGCCTTACTGGCTGAATACGCTGTCTGGCCGATATTGCCCTTAACTCCTGATACCGAACTGATGTTGATAATGCATGTATCCGACTCCCCCATCATCGACCCAATAAAAGCCCGGGAAACCGAAAATGCAGAAAAGACGTTTTGACTGAAGATCGCGTTAAGGACCGGTTCATCCAGATTGGAAAAAAGTCGATCCTCGGCAACACCCGCATTGTTGATGACCGCATAAGGTGGGCCAAAACGCTGAATGAGCGACTGTGCAACATCATTGACCTGACTTACGTCTGACACGTCGCAGTGAACAGCTTCCACCTGCCTGCCAGGCTCACTGTTCAACTGCTCAGCCAGCAACCGCGCCTCGTCCACGCTGGATTTATAGGTGAACACGACATCGAACTCACGGCTGGCCGAGTGCACGATTTGCGCGCCAATACCCCGAGAGCCACCCGTCACGAAAATCCATTTGCGTTTCATGCCGGCTCCTCCAGCAAATTGGCTATCAACCCCATTTCTACCGCCAATACAGGCCGATCCTGGGTGTACAAGGTAAAGACGACAGAGGCAAAAATAGAATCGTTGACCCTGACCAGATCCTTACCTTTTACGCTGTAATAAGTTGAGTCATAGCCCTCGCCCGGAAGCCGGGACCAATCACTGCCCATCAGTGTCAGCGCATGGGATATCTGATAAACGACGTAAGGCCGCGCCTGGGAAATGCCTTCCCTGGCGAGAAAGCGCTGAACATCACTGGCCAAGGCTGTCTTTCGGTTGTCTTCGATGTAAATGGAAAACAGGATCGCGTCCCAGTACACACTCGTATGTACCGGTGAACCAACAAGCGTCGACAACAACTCGTACTTCTCGTCCAGCTCTTCGGCGCTGAATCGTTCCAGTATCGGGCGGCGCTCGTCCGCTGCTGCCAGGGCTGCAACTTGCGGTGCAGCCCGCGCCTTCACACTGCCCATATACAGAGACTTTCCGTTAGAACTCACTTTAATGTTCTGAACCGGACTGAGTGTGTACTCGACAAACTGGTCAATCGGCACCGCGTGTTTGAGATGCAGTTTTATCTCGCAGGCCTGGGCACAAATGGAAGCTTCCAGCGCTAGTTGATTTTTTAGCGGCAACATGGCCAGCATTCCATGGACAATGCGCCCGGAATGGCCATTTTTTATCGCGAAGTCCGCATCAAAATGCACCGGGTTCCGATCACCGGAAAACTGTGCCCATCTCTCCAGGTCTTCATGATTAAAGTTTCGACGCATTTCACGAATACCTTCTGATTACCAGGCAACTATTTGCCCCGCCGAATCCGTAGTTGATGTTCAGTACGTTGTCGACAACCCCCAGGTACCGATGCTCGTTAGGGATGTAGTCAAGATCGCAAAGTGGATCGGAACGCTCCAGATTGATAGTTGCCGGCGCCATACCGGTCTGGATGGTCTTGATACAAAAGACTGTTTCAATGGCGCCCGCCGCGGCGATGAGATGGCCGGTATAGGACTTCGTACTGGAAATCGGCATCGCATGGGCATGTTCACCAAAAACCTTCTTGATGGTATTGGTCTCGTTCAGATCATTGAGCTGAGTCGAGGTCCCGTGCGCATTGATGTAGTCGATATCCCACGTATTGAGACCGGCATCTTCGATAGCCTTTTCCATCGACATCGCTCGCCCCAACAAGTCCTCGGCCGGGGCAGTGATGTCGTAGGCATCCGAATAGTTGGCGTAGCCGCTGATCTCGGCATAGATCGTAGCGCCTCGCTTGAGCGCCTCATCCAGGTCTTCCAGAACCAGTACGGCGCTGCCTTCCGACAACACAAAGCCGCTACGGTCCTGACTGAATGGACAGCAAGCCTTCGCTGGATTCTCCTGCTCCTTGCTCAAGGCACCGAGGATGTCCACCGACCATACGTTGTAGGCTCCGGTGATGCTCTCACTGCCGCCCGCAAGCATGCATTTGGCCCGACCACTGCGGATAACTTCGCAGGCATCACCGATGGCAATGTTTCCCGTGGCGCAGGCCGCGACCAACGTGTTCTGGTAACCCCTGAGGTTCCAGGCCATCGAAGCCGACCCGGTCCATACGCTATGCATGGAAAAAATGGTACTGAGCGGTGAAGCGAGACCCGACTCGACATACATGTCGTTGTTATCAATGGTCGAGTCGACGCCCCCCCACCCTGTCCCCAGCACGACGCCACGGTCGAAGGGTGAATAATGCTTGTCCATCTCGGCGACCGGGTCATCGCCAAAGGCCATGCACAATGCCTGCTCCGATGCGGACATACCAATCCGCGCAAAGCGGGGAAGATTCTTGGCTATGCGCTTGGGCACCGCTTTGAGCTCTATCGGAAAATCGATTTTTCCGAAAAACCTGGCTGTAACCGACTGATCTTGCATCGGATGCAGGGCGTAACCCATTTGATAGTCTTTTATCGCCCCCCAGATCTCTTCCGTGTTCCGCCCCAAAGCACAGACGGAACCGAACCCCGTGACGACTACCCGTTTCTTGGTTTGCACTGCACGCCTCTCCTTAGCTGTGATTGCATGGTTATGCCGGCGTACTGGACCGGGCCTGCTCGCTTCGGCAGAAGGAGTAAAAATCACCCATCGTGCTGAGCTTCGCCTCAGGCAACTTGTTGACATCGATGGCGATGCCCAGCTCTTTCTTCAGGGCAACCTGAATACTTACGTAATCAAGACTGACCAAATGGATATCGCTGATCAGGGTTTCGTCGGTGATGGTCGCGACATCAAAATCAGTCAGTTCGCCAATCACATTATTAACCACGGTACTTATGTTCATTATTCCACTCCTACTGATTGAGGTTTATTGGCACTGCCGGCCATGATTTCACTCATGATCGCGCGAATTTCATCAGTCATCGGCACTTCCATGGAAAAAGTATTATCGATCACTGAATAATCGAGATATCCCATTCGACCAATGGGCCGAACCTTCTGGATATCGACACAGCCATCCGGCTTTATGTAGTCATCATTAATATGTACACGAATCACCTCACCGATGATCAGGTCCACTGTTCCCAGCTCACTTTTACCCTTTACTACCGTTGTTGAAACATAACGGCACTCAAGGTGGCACGGACTGTCTTTCACCATCGGCACATCGGAAAGATCGGCCTTTACTTTCTCGAGGCCTGCCAGTTCGAACTCACTTTGATTGGAAGGAACAATCATTGCGGAGATATTTACCGCTTCCTTGAGCGCCTCGGTTGCCATATTCCAGACAAACCAACCGGTCTTTTCAGCATTAACGGCCGAATCCTTTCGTTGACCTGTCGGATAATGGTTAGCCGCAAACATGACCATAGGCGGATCAAATGTAAGAATGCCGCACTGGCTGAAAGGAGCCAGGTTTTCATTGCCACTTTCATCGACACTGGATATCCAGGCGATTGGACGGGGCACGACACAACTTCTGAACGGCGAGTGTGGCAGAGGGCAATTATCTTCTTGCGGATCGTATTTCATTTTTTTACTTCACTCCTCATGTATCCAACTAATGTTTACAGTTGAATTTTTTCTGGTCAAGCACATCAACAACTGACTATCTCAAAGAACAGTGACAACCGAAGCGCTCACAAAAAACACGCACACTAATCAATCACATACAATGACAGCACGGCAAGTTCGCCCTTACAAAAAACACCCAGAAACACCTGACAACGAGCACCGACTAGCACAACTACTAGTCGATAAAACACCAATAACGCAGAACAACAACACCACACCATCGCTTGAATTATTTAATCAAGCACAACAAATAGAAATGGCCCGCAGTAGTCACTGTCGCACCCACGCATAACAAGCGGGTCGCCGTTGTCATACCTGATTCGACGAATGAGCTCAGTGAGTGTTCAGGTGCATGAGTTGATCGGGGATGTAATAACGCGGATGGGTGCTGATCCAGGCTGAACAATGTGTTCGCTGAATCTGTGGAGCAAACCATTGGATGCCGAGGCCGGGAGCCCCTGCTTTCTGGAGGAAGGCCGGGCAGGCATGACGGAAAGCGGCTTGAACAAGCCAGGCGACGGATCGCAGTTCTACGCTGTCTCAGCAGGCCACTGCCGAGCGAACCCGGCAATGACAGTCAGAACAGTTCGATGCCACCCTGCCTGTCGCTCAAGCGACAGGACCGAAGGTAAACACGAACGATGTGGCAGGTGTCAGTCGCGCCACGCCTTAAGCAGTAAACTGGCGTTGACCCCACCAAAGCCGAAGCCGTTGCACAGTGCGTAATCCATCTCTATGGCGCGCGGTTCACCAAGCACCAGGTCGACATCCCGCGCGTCTTCATCAGGTCGGTGGCAGTTGAGGTTGAATGGCACCACTTGGTTAACCAGCGACATGGCCGTAAAAATGCTTGCCAGGCCTCCTGCCGCACCCAGTAGATGTCCGGTAGATGACTTGGTAGAAGACACTGCGACGTTCTTCGGGCCAAACACTGCCTTGACTGCCGCCAGTTCGCCTTTGTCACCGACCATCGTCGAAGTGGAATGCGCGTTGATGTACTTCACTGCGCCCGGTTCAACACCTGCTTTCTTCAAGGCGGCCCGCATGCATCGCTGAGCGCCCGCGCCGTCCTCAGGAGACGCCGTAACGTGATAGGCGTCAGCGCTGGTGCCATAACCGACAATCTCGGCGATAGGTTTGGCACCGCGAGCCAAAGCATGTTCCAGGGTTTCGATGACCATCAACCCGGCGCCCTCCGCAATAATGAAGCCGTCACGATCCGCATCGAAAGGACGGGAGGCCTCTTCCGGGCGATCGTTGAAGCTGGTCGCCATTGCCTTGGCCGCGACGAACCCACCAATGCTGACCTCATTGATGCACGCCTCGCTGCCACCACAAATGGCAATATCAGCTTCATCGTTCTGGATCATTCGCACTGCATCGCCAATTGCTTGCACGCCGGCGGCGCAGGCCGTTGCAGGTGCTCCCAGCGGCCCTCTGAAACCGTATTTGATCGAAACCTGACCGGATGCCATGTTCACCAGAAAACCGGGGACGGTAAAAGGCGAAACACGGCGCACGCCACTTTCGTTGATCGAATTCACTGCATCACGAATGTAGTTCAACCCCCCAATGCCCGAAGCAATGACGGTTGCTGTGCGTGCCTTTTCTTCATCCGTTGACGGAGCCCAGCCTGATTGCCGGATCGCCTCGCTGGCGGCGGCCAGGGCAAAAATGATGAAACGATCCATGCGTCGGGCTTCTTTGGGATTCACGAAGACGCCGGCATCGAAACCGGCTTCAGGGTCGGCACCGATGTCCGGGACAGTGCCCGCAATTTCAACCGGCAGATCGCCTATTCGCTCGATCTTGCGCACGCCAGACTTGCCCTCTAACAGACGCTTCCAGCTGTGTTCAACGCCAACACCCAACGGGGACACCGCCCCCATTCCAGTAATTACAATTCGTTTTGTCATCGCGTTGATTCCTCTGTTTCGATATTTGGCAAGCAGTGAATCTTCCGTCCATTGAACCGGTGGTCGTGGAGGCTGAAACCAAATAGAACATTTGATAGAGGCACCTGCGGCAGGTCAACCTGTGAGCAAATCGACTATCAGAACTGATAGTCGATCATGGTCCAGACACGGACTTTCACCGTAAAACTATCAATTCGCTAACCTTTTTCGAGTGCCCACCGTTGTTTTGTTCACATGGCCAGAGATGCACGAGTGGTGTCATTAAGTTCTATACGCAGCGCAATAGCATTCTCGACACCAATGCGCATGGCCGGGCCAAAACGGCTGATATCGAGCCCCTTTCGCCTGAGCAGTTTTTCCACACCAAGTGTGGTCACAGTTACAAACTGATCGACGCCCCGTTCAATGGCAAAATGAATCAAGGCCTTGATTGCCAGAATTGAATCAAGCGACAGACATTGAGGGGACTTTTCCCGCGGCAAGATAGCGAAACGGCTCAATTCCCATATACGCTCTGAATGAGGGGCTTCGGCACCGTACAGCAACGCCGGAAAAGTGTCCTTGAGCATATAGGGACCAGTGGTCGGCAAGATTCGCCAACATCCGAACAAACGTTCAGAGCCAGGCTCATCCTCCAGGATCAGATAATAGGGGTTCAGCGCATCATAACCATCGATTTCCATGCCGGCGATGATCGAAACATCCCAACGTTTACGCTCCTTGAAAACTTCGGCACGCAGCCTGTGCATTTGTTCAAGTCGCTCGTTATCAAGTTCGATACGGGAACCAATTGCGATAGCCATTATTACCTCCTATTCAGAGCTAATATTATTTGGCCATTTAGCATTAATGATAACTATCAATTGTGTTAAATCACCAATAGCTACTGCAACGACAACTAGCTAATTCACAGGCTTCCGACAACTTTTCTTGATCGTCTTACATACACAACTATCTATTATGTCAGTCGCGAACAAGTGCCGGGCAACTTACCATTGGATCCCCAAAGACTGACAGTGAGCGAATCATGAACTTCTCAGCGCTAATCGACGCAAGTCGTCTACCCCATCGTCCTCTGATGATTCCCGCGAGTTGGAGCCAAGGTCGCGCTGCTTTCGGTGGTGTCGTCGTGGCGCTTGCGCACGAAGCAATGCGCCAGTTCGTTCCTCGGGATCGTTCGCTACGGTCACTTTCGTTGACATTCATCGGCCCCGTAGCGGTAGACAAACCGCTGTTCTTCGAAACCGAAGTGCTTCGCGAAGGCAGTGCAGTGACTCAACTGCATTGCCGGGTCGTGCAGTCGGAACAGACCGTCACCTCCGTGCAGACTTGCTTTGGTTCCGCCAGGTCTTCTGCGTTGACGTTGTCGGCTGAGCCAATGCCAGGGGTGCCAGCCCTGGAGTCGTGCGAGCCCTTGCCCTTGCTGCCTGATGTGGCACCGCGCTACTTACAGCATTTCGACATCCGCTGGGGCTACGGCGGAATGCCGTTTACCGGCGCGTCATCACGGTCGACGGGAGGGTGGATACGATTGAAGGACGCCCCCCTCGACGCAACGTTGAGTGAAACACAGCTACTGGCGATGCTTGATGCCTGGCCGCCAGCGGTATTCTCCCAGCACCGTGCCTTGGCTCAGGGCAGCTCGCTGACCTGGAGCGTGGAGTTCCCACAACCGCTGATCAATCTGCCAGCCAATGCCTGGTGCGTCATGCACGCCTCAACCGATTATGCGCTTGAAGGTTACAGTGCCTGTTCGACCACCCTGCATACACCCGATGGAAAACTGTTGGCACTCAGCCGGCAGTCAGTGGTGGTGTTCGGCTAGCCTTGTGTGACCATCATTTATTTAACGTTTTTCTCCTGTCCCCGAATCAAGAAAGGTCTCGCTTGGCGAGACCTTTTTTTCGGCAGCAGGAAAGTGAACCCACACCGCCGCACTCCCCATCCGGTCGCCGTGGTCATGGCAATCAGCGGTTCGTCTTGCCACGATTATGCAATAGATGAGGGCGCAAACGCCGCGCAACGTCCGCCTGCCACCGAGGGCAGTAGCAGGCTGATTCCTTCGCAGCAACTCAATCCCTCGACGATGCCGCGCCCCCGGATGTAGTGGTCAGTTGGCTTCGCTTTCGCGAATCAGTTTCTTGTTGATCTTGCCGACGCTGGTCTTGGGGATTTCGGCGACGAACTTGAACTGCTTGGGGATCGCCCATTTGTTGATGCGGCCGCCGTCGACGAAGGCTTGCAGGTGAGTCTCCAGAATCTTGCGGTCGAGGAAGTGCCCCGGCTCGCTGACGACCATCGCCATGGGCCGTTCGCCCCATTGCTCATCGACGATACCCACCACGGCGACGGACATGACGCCCGGGTGTTCGCTGATCAGGCTTTCCAGTTCCAGGGAGCTGATCCACTCGCCACCGGTCTTGATCACGTCCTTGATGCGGTCCTTGATTTCCACGCCGCCGAGCTTGTCGATCGAGGCCATGTCACCGGTGTGCAGCCAGCCGTTGTGCCACAGCTCCGCGCCTTTGTCCGGGGCTTTCAGGTAGCCCTGGGTCAGCCACGGCGCGCGCACCACGATCTCCCCCAGGGACTCGCCGTCGTGGGCCACGTCATTGCCGTCGGCGTCGATGATCTTCAGGTCGACCATCGGCACCGGCGTGCCGGTCTTGATGCGGATCGGCAGTTGGGCTTCGGCGGATAGCTGCAAGTCTTCGTCGCGCAGGTAAGTCAGGCACAGCAACGGGCAGGTTTCGGACATGCCGTAGCCGGCGTGCACCACCATGCCTTTGCCACTGGCTTCGCTGGCGATGCCGAGGGTCAGCGCGCTGCCGCCGAGGAGCATTTTCCAGCCGTCGAAACGGGTCGCCTTGCCTTCCTCGCAGTTGAGGATCATCTGCAGGATGGTCGGCACGCAGTGGGAGAAGGTCACCTTCTCTTCGCGGTAGAGCCGGACCAGGCTGTTCGGTTCGTAGCGGCCCGGATACACCTGCTTGATGCCCATCAGGGTCGCGACATACGGCACGCCCCACGCATGCACGTGGAACATCGGCGTGATGGGCATGTACACATCATCGGAACGCAGCAGCGGCTGGCCCTGATAGGCGCCCAAGGTGCCGACGGCGTTCAGGGTGTGCAGGACCAGTTGGCGATGGCTGAAGTACACGCCTTTCGGATCGCCAGTGGTGCCGGTGGTGTAGAACAGCGTGGCAACCGAGTTCTCGTCGAAGTCGGGGAAGTCATACTGGTCCGGAGCCAGGGACAGCAGATGCTCGTATTCGCCCAGCACCGGCAGCGAGGTCGTGGTCGCCTCGTCGTCGGTGAGTTGCAGGTAGCCTTTAACGGTTTCCAGTCGCCCGTGGATTTGTTCGACCAGCGGCAGGAAGTCATCATGCACCAGCACCAGGTCATCCTCGGCGTGGTTCATGGTGAACAGCACCTGCTCCGGCGACAGCCGAATGTTCACCGTGTGCAGCACCGCGCCGATCATCGGCACGGCGAAGAAGCATTCCAGGTAACGGTGGCTGTCCCAGTCGAGCAGGGCCACCGTGTCACCGGCCTTGACCCCGGCTGCGGTCAGCGCATTGGCCAGGCGGCGGATGCGCTGGTTGAGTGTCTGGTAGCTGTAGCGCAGCTTGTCGGCGTAAACGATTTCCCGGCCCGGCTGGTAGCGCACGCCGGACAGCAGCAATTGCTTGATCAGCAAGGGATAGGCATAAGCGCCGTCGGCGGGCGGGATTATTTTTGTCGCCATCATGATTAAGGTTCCTTGTCCTTTCGATCAGAACTGATCAGCCTGCAACTCATAGAGGCACTCGCTGCCAGCCTTGGCCGATGCGCTCAACGAGTGGATACGTGGCAGCAACCGGGCAAAGTAGAAACGCGCGGTGGCCAGTTTGCTGGTATGGAAATCATCCTCGACGTCCGAACTCAGGACGGCCTTGGCCATGCGCGCCCACATGTAGGCATACGCGGTGTAGCCAAACACGTGCAGGTACTCGACCGAGGCCGCGCCGATTTCATTCGGGTTGTTCTGGGCGCGGTCCAGCAGCCACGCGGTGAGTTCGTCGAGGGTGTCCACGGCGGCGTTCAATGGTTTGGTGAACTCGCCAAGGTCAGCGCAGGCATTGGCAGTAAAGTTGCGGATCTCCGAAGCGAACAGGCGGTAGAGCGCCCCGCCGCTACCGACGATCTTGCGCCCGGCCAGGTCCAGGGACTGGATGCCGTTGGTGCCTTCGTAGATCTGGGTGATGCGCACGTCGCGCACCAGTTGCTCCTGGCCCCACTCGCGGATGTAGCCGTGGCCGCCGAAGATCATCTGACCGTGCAAGGTGGTTTCCAGACCCATGTCGGTAAGGAATGCCTTGGCCACCGGGGTCAGCAGTGCCACCAATTCTTGCGCGCGATTGCGAGTGACTTCGTCTTCGCTGTACTTGGCCGTGTCCAGTTGCAACGCGACGTAGCTGGAGAACGCACGGCCACCTTCGTTCAAGGCTTTCATGGTCAACAACATGCGGCGCACGTCCGGATGCACGATGATCGGGTCGGCGGCCTTGTCCTTGAATTGCGCACCGGTCGGCGCACGGCTTTGCAGACGGTCGCGGGCGTAGGCGACGGCGTTCTGGTACGAACGCTCACCCTGCGCCAGACCCTGGATGCCCACGCCCAGTCGCTCGTAGTTCATCATGGTGAACATCGCCGCCAGGCCTTTGTTCGGTGCGTCGACGATCCAGCCGGTGGCGCCATCGAAGTTCATCACGCAGGTGGCGGAGGCCTTGATGCCCATCTTGTGTTCGATGGAGCCGCAAGACAGCGCATTGTTTTCACCCAGCGAACCGTCGGCGTTGACCAGCACCTTGGGTACCAGGAACAGCGAGATGCCTTTGGGGCCGGCCGGTGCATCCGGCAGGCGCGCCAGTACCAGATGGATGATGTTCTCGGTCAGGTCGTGGTCGCCGCCGGTGATGAAAATCTTGCTGCCAGTGACCTTATAGCTACCGTCGGCCTGTGGCTCGGCGCGGGTGCGAATCAGGCCCAGGTCGGTGCCGGCGTGGGCTTCGGTCAGGCACATCGAACCGGTCCAGGTGCCGGCGTACATGTTCGGCAGATAGCGTTGCTTGAGTTCTTCGCTGGCGTGAGCCTTGATCGACAGGCACGCGCCGGCGGTCAGCATCGGGTACAGGCCGAACGACAGGCTGGCCGAGTTGACCATCTCTTCGACCTGCGCGGAAATGGCCTTGGGCATGCCCATGCCACCGTACTGCGGATCACCGCCAACCCCGACCCAACCGCCCTCGGCGAAGGCTTGATAGGCCTGGGCAAAGCCGTCCGGCGCGGTGACCGAGCCATTGCTCCAGGTGCAGCCCTGTTCGTCGGTGGCGCGGTTCAAGGGCGCGATCACTTCGCCGCTGATCTTGCCGGCCTCTTCGAGGATGGCGACGGCGGTTTCTTCATCGATCACATCGGCCAGGCCAGGCAATTTGGCCCACAGCCGGGACACCTGGAAAACCTCGTTGAGTACGAAGCGCATGTCGCGCAGGGGAGCTTTGTAATCAGACATCTTGGTTTACTCGGAAGTGGTCACGGCAAGAGGCATGCCGGGACGTTCAGTGGATTCAGGGTTTTCGACGGCCGCCACGGAACCGGGCTGCGGTGCCCGTTCGCGCAGCAGGAACCAGGACAGGGCCGGAATCAGGATCAGCGCACCGAGCATGTTCCACAGGAACATGAAGGTCAGCAGGATGCCCATGTCGGCCTGGAACTTGATCGGCGACCAGACCCAGCACACCACGCCGGCCGCGAGGGTGATGCCCACCAGCCCGACCACCCGGCCGGTAAACGACACGGCGTTGCGGTAGGCCTGGGACAGCGGCAGGCCCTGGCGCTGGAAGTGCAGTTGTACGCTGAGCAGATACAAGGCGTAGTCCACGCCGATGCCCACGCCGAGCGCGATCACCGGCAGGGTCGCGACCTTCACGCCGATGCCCATGGCCACCATCAAGGCTTCGCAGAGAATCGACGTCAGCACCAGCGGCAACAGCGCCACCAGCGTGGCGCGCCAGCTGCGAAAGGTGATCAGGCAGAACAGCGTCACCGCCGCATACACGTACAGCAGCATGGTGTGGTTGGCTTCGCGCACGACGATGTTGGTCGCCGCCTCGATCCCGGCACTGCCGGCGGCAAGCAGGAACTGGCGATCGTCGCTGCTGTTTTCCCTGGCGAACTTGTCGGCAATCGCCACCACAGCGTCCAGGGTTTCAGCCTTGTGATCCTTGAGGAAGGCGATCACCGGCATCAGCGAGCACTCGGTGTTGAACAGCTCCGGCGAGTTCACCGAGGCTTGCTGCGCGGCGTAGTTCAGCACGTCCTGGTTGCGCTGGATGCTGTTGAGCTTGGGGTTGCCTTCGTAGGTGCCGGCGGTGATCTGGCGCACCGCGTTGACCAGCGAAGCCGTGGCCTGCACGCCCGGGTGCTGTTGCAGCTCCCACGCCAGGCGATCGGCGAGCACCAGAGTCTTGTAGTTCAGGCAGCCTTCCGGCGCGGTCTTGATCATCACCGCGAACAGGTCGCTGGACAGTGCGTAATGCTGGGTGATGTAGGCATTGTCGCGGTTGTAGCGCGAGTCGGCGCGCAGCTCCGGTGCGCCGCTTTCGAGGTCGCCGATCTTCAGGTTGAGGCTGACCACGTAACCGCCGACACCCATCAACACCGCGACCAGCACCGCGCCCGTGGCCCACTTGGCGGTGGTGAAGCGATCGAGCAGATCCCAGAGCTTGCCGAAGCCTTTGTGCTTTTCTGCACGGGTGTCGATCTTCAGCGCACGCTCGGCGGCCTTGGCACCGACGCCGACATAGGACAGCGCCACCGGCATCAGCAGCAGCGAGGTGAAGATCAGCACCGCGACGCCGATGCTGGCGGTGATCGCCAGATCCTGGATCACCGGGATATCGATCAGCATCAGCACCGCAAAGCCCACGGCATCGGCCAGCAACGCGGTGACGCCGGCAATGAACAGACGGCGGAAGGTGTAGCGCGCGGCGATCAGCTTGTGGGTGCCACGGGCGATGTCCTGCATGATGCCGTTCATCTTCTGCGCGGCGTGGGACACGCCGATGGCGAAGATCAGGAACGGCACCAGCACCGAGTACGGATCAATGGCGTAACCCAGCCAGGCGACGATGCCCAGTTGCCAGACCACCGCGATCAGCGAGCAGCCGACCACCAGCAGGGTGCTGCGCACGCAACGGGTGTAGGCGTAGATGATCACCAGCGAAGTGACGACCGCCAGACCGAAGAACATCATCACCTGAATCAGGCCGTCGATCAGGTCGCCCATCAATTTGGCGAAGCCGATCACCCGCACCTTGTACTGACCGGTGCCTTCTACCCCGGATTTACGCGCAGCGCTGTCGCCGGCGTATTCGATCTTGTCGCGCAACTGCTCTTCGAGCATCTGCGAGAACGCGTGGTAATTGATGCGCTGTCCGCCGGCCGCGGCTTTGTCCAGCAATGGCACGACCAGCATGCTCGATTTGAAATCACTGGCCACCAGGCTGCCGACGACGCCAGCGCGGGAGATGTTCTGACGCAATTGCTCGATTTGTTCAGGCTGCCCCGAATAGGTATCGGGCATCACCGGTCCACCCTGGAAACCGTCCTCGGTGACTTCGGTCCAGCGCACCGCCGGGCTCCACAGCGACTTCATCCAGGCGCGGTCGACGCCTTCGGTGAGGAACAACTGGTCGTTGACCTGCTTGAGCACGTCCAGGTAACCGGGGTCGAAGATATCGCCCTTGGTGTTCTCGACCACCACCCGTACCGAGTTGCCCAACCCGCGCAGCGACTGGCGGTTTTCCAGGAAGTTCTGGATGTACGGCTGGCTCTGCGGAATCATCTTTTCGAAGCTGGGGCGCAGCTCCAGGCGCGTCACCGCCATGTAGCCCAGCACCACCGTGGCCAGCGCCATCAGCAGCATGAACAGCGGGCGATAGTTGAACACCAGCCGTTCCAGCAGGTTGCCGGAGCGACGATCGAAATCACGCACATCGCGGATCACCGGCATGGCGTCTTGTTTGATATTGCCCATGTCTGGGTTCTCGCTCTTAGGGTTCTAGGGCTGGGTCGGCGGATAGCGTGCGGGTACCACGGCTGCCGGCCAGCACCAAGGCGCCATCGGCGGACTGGGTGGCGCCGGCAACCGGCGTCGGTGCTGGCTGTTGCACCAGATGCAACTGCGCGCCCGTCCCCTGGCTGACCAGCATCTGCCCGCCCTGGGTGAACAAGCGATAATTGCCACGGGCATCGATCAGGCCCGCGGTGATGCTGACGTGCAGGCCGGTGTCCAGCGCGGTCCAGCTCTGGCCGCCGTCGGTGCTGCGCAGCACGTTGCCGCGCAGGCCGTAGACCAGCACATCGCCGGGCTTGCCGAGCACGCCGAAGAAGCTGCCTTGATACGGCGTCGGCACGGCAGCGAAGCGTTGGCTGTTGTCATCCCATTTGAGCAACAGGCCCTGCTCGCCGGCGATGTACAAACCGTCGCCGGTGGAGGCGATGGCGTTGAGGTGAAAGCCCTGCGGGTTGTCGGTGCGATCCTGGAACGGGGCCCAGGTCTGGCCACCGTCCTCGGTGCGCAAAATCAGGTTGAACACACCCACCACGTACCCCAGTTTTTCGTTGGCGAACCAGACGTCGAGTAGCGGTTTGTCCGCGCCCTGTTCGGCTAGTCGTTGGCCTTCCATAGCCAACTGGGGCCATTGCTCATTGCCCGGTTCGGCGCTGGCAAGCGCCGTGTAATGCTTGACCAGCAAGGCGCCGATCTGGCGACCGTCGAGCTGCTTTTGCCAGGTCGCACCGGCGTCGCTGCTGTGCAGCACCACGCCGTCATTACCCACCGCCCAGCCTTGGGTGGTGGTCGGAAAATTCACCGCGGTCAGATCGGCGCTGACCGGCACGGCGGCCTGCTGCCAATGCCGGCCGGCGTCATCGGAAAGCAGAATATGGCCACGCTGGCCGACGGCGATCACGCGCCCACCGGCGCGGGCCATGCCGGACAACGGGCTGTTGATCGCCAAGGCGCTGACCCTGGCGGGCAGGTCCAGCACATCGACGTATTCGGCCGCGTGGGTGATGCCCTGCGACAGGCAGAGCACAACGCCAAACGCCAGCTGCAACATATTATTTTTATACGAACACATACTGCGTCCTCTTCGGAAAACCGCGCCGGGACACACATCCGTGTGCCTGACGTTCAAACCTGGCGTCCGCCCGGCGCCACCGCCTCGCGAGCCGTGGACCGTGCAGGCAATGCCGTTGTAGGAGCGAGCTCGCTCGCGATGGACCTGAGGGCGACGCGGGCATCCAGAAAACACGCGTAATCGTTAACGTCCATCGCGAGCAAGCTCGCTCCTACAATGCGGTTGGCTTAGCGAATACCGGCGCCGGCCAGGGATTCCGACGACCACTGCGCCTTGGAGAGCGGCTCGATGTACTTGATGCCGCCATACGGACCGACTACGCCGTTGATGTTGTACGAACCACCCACCAGGTCGTAGATCATGAAAGGCGTGGAGTCCGGCACCTGCTTGTCGTAGCTCTGGCTCAGGAAGGCGAAGGAGCCGCGATAGAGCTGGCCACGGGCGTCATATTGATCCGAGGCCAGAGCGGTCCAGCTGTCTTCGTCGAGGTAGAAGCGGCGCTTGGCGTAGATGTGACGGGCACCGGCCTTGAGGTTGCCTTCGACGACCCAGACACGGTGTTTTTCCCAGCGCACGAAGTCCGGTGCCAGGTGGTTGGCGGTGGTCAGCGACTTTGGATCCTGGACGTAGGTCAGCTTGTAGGTGTTGTAGGGCACGATCATTTCCTGCTTGCCCACCAGCTTCCAGTCGTAGCGGTCCAGCGCACCGTTGAACACGAACACGTCATCGTAGGTGCCCGCACCGGCGGTGCCAGGGTTTGGCGTGTCGTACGCCAGGTTCGGCGCCAGTTTCACCCGACGCTGGCCCGGCAGGTATTGCCAGGCGCGACGTGGCTGCTGCAACGGGTTGGCGGCGTCCTTGAGCATCACCGCTTCGCCGGCCCGGCGCGCAGGGCCGGTGTACGCCAGCTTCATCTGGTAGTACACGTCGGCGCTGCTGATCGGCTGCGACAGGTTTTCATAGATCGGGTAAGAGATGTTCGCTTGCCCGGTGGTGGCCAGGCTCGGCACGCCGGCGGAGTCGACGTTCCAGGAATCGTACTTGGAGCTGATGCTGACGCCTTGGTAGCGCAACAGGAAGTTCCACATCGCTTCGTTGCCCGACTGCGGAATCGGGAACGGCACGCCCGGCAGGACGTTGTCGATGGCCAGGCCACCTTCCAGGGACTTGGCACCGATGGCGTTCTTCACGCCGTTGTCCAGAACGGCCTGGGGCAGCGAAACGGTACGGTGAGTCGGGTAAACATCGACATGGAAGGTCGGGAAGCGCTTGGCCAGTTCAGCGGTGGTTGCGCTGAGCAGGCCCTTGTACTGATCGACGTTCTTGCCGTCGATCACCAGCAACGGTTTCTCGCTGGCAAACGGATCCGGGCGCATGCTGTCACCGGATTTGAAACTGGCCGGCGGCGTAGTCAGGCCACCGTTGTAGGCAGGGATGGAACCATCGGCGTTCCCGGCTTTTTCAGCGCCCACCAGGGTCAGGCTGGTGCCCAGTTTGGCAGCTTCCTGGGTTGAAACAGCGGCCTGTGTCTGGGCGGCAAGGACCATGGCCAGCGAAGCGGCCAACACGGTTTGTGCGAATTTCATCTTGTTATTCTCCTGCTTGCATTGAGCAAATCAGTGGTGCATCAAAAGGTTGTTTTCATCGTCAGGTACACCGCGCCACGGTCCTCAGTCGTGGCACCACCTCCGGAGAAGGACGAGTAGCCTCCGGCGAAACAGGCGTAGTTTTCGTTGCCGCTAAAGGCGTTGGGAGTGGAGCCGTCACCGCCGTTCGGGCCGGTACTTACACCGCTGACGTTGCACTTTTCGGTTTTGCCGAAGGAGTCCACGTACTTCAGGTCGACAAAGTATTTGTTGTAAACAACGGCACCGACGCCCACGGCATAGTTGCCGGTGTCCTTGGCACCGCCACCGGAGACCGGCGACACGCCGGCGATACCGACGTTGACCGACATCGGCGCGTTGAGGTCGACACCGGGGAACACCTGGTACCAGGTCGGTGTGAAGTTGACCGCGATGCCCCAGTTGTCCCGGGTCGGCGCATCGATGCCGCGATAGGTGTCCTTGCCTTTGTAGAGCGCCTCGTTCTTGCTATCGAGCTTGAGCAGGTTGCTGTAGTACAGCTCGGCAAGCACAGTTGCCTGATCGAACACCGGGGTTTTCGGCAGGGTCACCAGGCCGTTGAGCGTCCAGTGCAAGGTGTCGCCGGTGGCGCTCATGCTGTCGCCGCGGCTCGGGGTGTCGTAGATCACGCCCGTGGCATCGGTACGCGCCGGCAACAGGCCGAGGCCCTTGCCCAGGCCCAACGGGCTGGTGGTGCTGACGATCGCCGGAATACTGGCCAGCGGCATGTTGTGACGGATGTTCAGGTCCGAACCGACGCTGATCCCGCCCACGTCCTTGGACAGGCTCAGGCCAAAGATCTTGATGTTGTCGGCATAGGCCAGTTGATACGTCGCGGTGTCCAGCGAGTTGAGGGTGTTGACCACCGCAGGCACTTGCCCTGCCGGCCGGGTGCCGTTGGGGTTGGCCGAGGTAATGCCCCTGGCATCCAGCCAGGCTTGCGGCAGGATTTCCGAAGTCTCGCGGTAGTAGACGCCGAGGGTGCCATCCAGCCAGGCCGGCGACCACTTGGCCATGATGCCCCAGTCGCCGCTGCTGCCCGGTGTCAGGTCATGTCCGCGACGCACGTTGGTCAACGCGTTGCACGGCGCCAGGCCACAACCCAGCGGACTGCCAGGCACCTTGGCGTTGGTGTTGCCGAGCAGGAACGACTGCGCACCGTAGCCGATCAAATCGGAACCACCGTAGTAAGTACCGGCTTCGGGCAGACGCGCGGCGTCCCAATCGAGGAAGTACTGGGCACCCACGGTCAACTCCGGATTGACGGTGAACGTCATCGACAACTGGTTGCGCGGGACGAACAGTTCCTTGGCTTCGGTACCCGGCGACGCGGCAAGCTTGGCCAGGTCGAGGCCGGACTGGCCGTAGCTGACCGAGTGCACCGGGTTGAGAATGGTCTCGCCCCAGAACACGTTGTGCTGGCCGGCCTTGGCGCTGAACATCGACTCCTCGCCCACTTCGGTGCTGTAGAACACGAAGGCATCGAGGATTTCGCCCGAAGGTCCGCTGTAGTAGCGCTGGGCATAGTTGCTCAGGTGCGGGCTGCCATTGCCGACGTTGTCATGGGTGACCGCGGCCAGGCGCGGGTCGTTGGCGATCAGGCCCGACGTCGATCCATTGCCGTTGACGAATGGGTTGGAGTTGGAGCCGGTGTTGTCATAGGCCTTGTCGTACCAGCTGGCGGCGCTGACGCGAAAGCCCATGGCGTTCTTGTAGACCACATCCATTTCGGTCAACAGGTCGATACGGTTGGTGATGTTGGTACCGGCCTTGCGGAAGTTGTAGTCGCCGTCGTTGTTGTTCGGCGTTCCCAGCATGCGCTTGTCTGCACTTTCGGTGCGCACGCCGTAGTTGTACTTGACGGTGTTATCCAGGCGCGCGGTCCAGTCCGGATTGCCCAGATCGATCTCGACCCCATGGGCAGCAGGCGCGATGACGGCCAGAATGGCAGAAGCCAGCAAGGTATAGCGTGCTGCGGTGAAGCCGTGACTCTTATTGTTGTGCATTGCGTTGTCTCCGCCTTTTTGTATTTGTTTTAAGCGCAGCCGCCCCCGCGCAATCCGCTTTGGGATTGCGTTTAAGGTATGAGGGCAAATGCCGGTCGGCGTACTGCCAGTCCAGCTCCTTGTACTAGCGGTCCAGCTCCAGAATCAGTGCCTCGGCTTGCTGCCAATGGCCAAATCCTGCGGCCGGATTGAGATGGCCGACATCGCCCAGATTGAGCAATTCGGCGCCCCAGCCTTCTGCCATGCGGGTGACCGCTGGAAGGCTGGCGAGGTGATCGTTGGTGCTGCCGGCCACGATGCTGCGAAATGGCAGCGGGCCTTGGGGCAGAGGATTCCAGCCCTGGCTACGCAGGGTTTCGGAAGATGGATAGTTTGCCGGCCAGACCGCATCGAGGTCCGGTGGCGCGGCCAGCAAGGCGCCCTTGATCGGACGGCTGTAATGCGCCGCCCAGTGCGCGACCATCAGCACGCCGGCGCTGTGGGCGACCAGAATCACGGGGTAGTCGATTTGTTCGAGCTCGTGCTGAATCGCCCGCACACGGGCCATGCAATCGAGCTTGTCGGTCTCCAACGGCGGGACACTGCGCACCTTGCCCAGCCTGGCTGCAAGCAACGTTTGCCAATGTTCGGCCACATGCTCACGCAGACCCGGAACGATCAGAATGGTGGCGGCAGTTTGCAGTTTGTCCACGGTCAACACCTTCGCTTTCTCGATAACTCGACTGGCTGTTTTCGCCAGGGGCTTTTTGTAGTGTCGACATTAAAGAGCGACCACCCGAAGCGCTTTACATTGGACGTCAGGCACTTTTCTTTTGATGACAAATTGTCGGACAGCAGGACAGTGCGACCGCTGGTCGAAAAAACCCGCAGGTTGGCGCAAGGTCACTGTAATCAACGGATGAGGGACGATTGCATCAACCAACACAGAGTGTGCGTGACCGGCCAGCATGAAAACCATCAACGACATGACAACTGTTCAACTGTTGATACGCTGGATATAGTCGCCACGCTCACGCCAATCGCCATCGGCCCAGGGAAGACCTTCGCATGCCCAAGCTTGTCCGCGCCGCCGTCTTGACCAACTACCTGGAGGTCACCCAGTACCTGGGTTTCAACCCGCGGGATGTCATGGCAGGCGTGGGCCTGAGCAGAGCCCAATTGCAAGCGCCTGAAACCCGCATCCCCATCGATGCCGCGGTGCGCCTGCTGGAAGATTCCGCCGCCGCCAGCGGTTGCCAGACCTTCGGCCTGAGCATGGCCGAGTCGCGCCAGCTCTCGGACTTCGGCGTGGTCAGCCTGCTACTCAGCCACCAGCGCACCCTGCGCGATGCCTTGCAGGTCGTGGTCAATTACCGGCACCTGATGAACGATTCGCTGGCCATCTTCATTGAAGAGGCCGGCAAGATGGTGATCATTCGCGAAGAGGTGGTCACCGAAACGCCGATGCCCAGCCGTCAGGCCACGGAGCTGGCCATCGGCGTGATGTTCCGGCTGTGCTCGGCCCTGCTCGGCTCGCACTGGCACCCCTACAGCGTCAACTTCATGCACCAGCCGCCGGAGAACCTGCACCTGCATCGCCGGCTGTTCGGCTGCAACCTGGAGTTCGGCAGCGAGTTCAACGGCATCGTCTGCCCCGACATCAGCCTCGACACCACCAACCCCAACGCCGACCCGGCCATGGCCCGCTACGCCCAGAGCTACCTCGACTCGCTGCAGAACCACGAAGGTGCCTCGATGCTGTTCGAGGTGCGCAAGGCCATCTACCTGCTGCTGCCCATGGGGCGCGCCACCATCGAGCAGGTTGCCCAGAGCCAGGGCATGAACGTACGCACCCTGCAACGCCGCCTCAAGGACGATGGCTGCGCCTTCAACGACGTGATCAACGACGTGCGCCGTGACCTGGTGCTGCGTTACCTGGACAACCCGAACTACTCGCTCAGCCGCATTGCCGACATGCTCGGCTACTCGATGGCGAGCTCGTTTACCCGCTGGTTTATCAGTCAGTTCGGGATGCCGCCGGCGACTTGGCGGGCGCAAAGGCAATCGAGCGCAAAACCTGTCGCAGGTCCGAAAGAGCTCTGAGTCGACCGGGCAAAAAAAACGGCGACTGCTGGTACAGTCGCCGCGAAGAACCGGTGTTTGTGACACCGGTCGGGAGCCCCACGGCATGAGGAGTCAATACCGTGCGGCCCTGCCATAAAACCATGGGTGGTGACGCGCTCAGAGCCCCCAGCGCAGCAGCAAGAGCACCAGCACCACCAGGAACACCGTCTCCCCGACCATCAGCAGGATCGGCTTGATCCCGACCGCCGCCAGTTCCTTGAGCCGGGTCTTCATGCCCAGGGCGCTGATGGAAATCACCAGGCACCAGCGCGACAGTTCGTTGACCGATCCTTGCACCGCAGGCGCCACCCATCCGGTGCTGTTGATGCACGCAAGGATCAGAAAACCAACGGCGAACCACGGCAACAGCGGCGGGCGCTTGCCGGTCGTGTCGGCGCCTTGCATGCGGGTGATCATCGCCGCGGTGACGATCACCGGCAGCAGCATGGCAACGCGCATCAGCTTGACCACCGTGGCCGTGTCGCCGGTCTCGGTCGACATACTGTAGCCGGCGCCAACCACCTGGGCCACGTCGTGGATCGTGGCGCCGAGGAACACCCCCGCCACCTGCGGCGACAACTGCAGCCAGTTGGCGATCATCGGGTAGACGATCATCGCCAGCGTGGACAGCGCCGAGACGCCAATCACCGTGAACAATGTGGCGCGTTCTTTCTGCGGATGGTTCGGCAGCGCCGCCGCCAGCGCCAGTGCCGCCGAGGCGCCGCAGATGGCCGTTGCTCCACCGGTCAGCATGCCGAACAGGCGCTGGAAACCAAGGGCCTTGGCCGCGACCACCGAGACACTGATGGTCACCACCACCAGGATCACCACCAGCGCTATCGGCTTCCAGCCCAGCGCCGCCATTTGCTCCAGGGTGATGCGCATGCCCAGCAGCGCCACGCCAATGCGCAGCACCGTGCGGGCAGTGAACTCGATACCGGCCTTGCACGGACCGTCATCGGCGAGAAAATTCAGGGCCATGCCCAGCAGCAAGGCGAACAGCATGACCGGTGCACCGTAGTGCTCGGACAAAAACGATGCGGCAGCGGCCACGATCAGGCTGACGATAAACCCCGGTGCCAGTTCGCGCGTGCGACTGTGGATACGGGTGAGAGCAATGGCGCTCATGGCGCGGCCTCCTCGGGAACGATGACGATGAACGCCTGGTCGTCGATGATCTCGACCGGGTAGTTCGTGACTTTTACGGCTTTGGAATTAAGCAGGTAGCCGCTGTGCAAATCGAAGCGCAGGCCATGGGCACAACACTGGATCACCCGCCCCTCAAGACGCCCGCCACACAGCGAGGCGCCCTGGTGCGGGCAACTGTCGTCGATGGCAAACAACTGCCCGTCGACGTTGAACAACGCCAGGCTTTTGTCTTCGAATTCGAACAGCGCCCGGCCACCGGCCTGCGGGTGTTTGCCGGCCGGTACCGGAATACGCCGGGTCATGCCGGTTGCCGCTCGAGATCACTGGCCTTGAGGGCTTCGTTCATGGCCCCGAGCAGCGCCTGGGCAGGCTGGGCACCGATCACCGTCATGCGGCGGTCGAACTGGAAGCTCGGCACGCCACTGGTCGCATCGGGGGATCCTTCAAATGGCGTGGCGTCGCCCTTCAGGCAATCGAGCACCGCGTCCGCATTGACGCCACAGGAGCGGGCAATGTCGAGCAAGGTCTCACGGCAACCGAGGTTTTCGCGTCTCAGGAAATACGCGGCGAACAATCGTTCGAGCAACATCTCACGCTGGCTGGCATTGCCCGTCATGCTGACTCGTTCGAACAGACGGTGAGCGTCTGCGGTGTTGGGCATCGTCTCGATGCGGCTGAGGTCGATGGTCAGTCCGACCGCCCCGGCAGCCTGCTGTACCTGGGCCTGGCGCATGGTCACGGCGTCAGCGTTGCCCAGGCGCTTGCGATAGAAATCGGCGAAGGGCTCACCTTGAACCGGCAACTGAGGCAACAACTGCACGCCATGCCACACCGTGGTGATCTGCACATCCGGGTGGCGACTACGAAACTGTACCTGCGCATGCTCCAGTTGGCGTTTGCCGATCAGGCACCAGGGGCAGATAAAATCGAAAAACACATCAATACGTAAACGACGACTCACAACTTCACCTCTAACCCGGCTTCACTGACGGGGTCAGGCACGCGCTGACCCTGAAGGCGGGCAATATCTCTGTGGTAATGACACTTGGCATAAAAGAACACCGCTGCCGCCGCGAGGCTGACCAGCGGTACCAGTTGGAACGCGGCATGCAGGCCGATCAGGTCCGACACCCGGCCGGTGATGAACGGCCCCGGTGCCAGCCCCAGCATGTTGTTGGCCAGAGTCAGCGTGGCGAACGCCGTACCGTGCACCGAGTAATGGGTCAGGTTGGCAACCATCGCGCCGCACGGGCCGGTGGTGCCGGTGGCAATCAGCATGCCCAGGCAGATCAGCAGCAGTTGCAACGGCCCGGCCTGCAAGGCGAACGCCGCCGACAACAGCAGGCAACTGCCCAGGCAAAATCCGATGGCCAGGCTGACCTTGCGCTCCGGCGAGTGGCGACACAGGCGATCGCTGAGCATGCCGCACAGAATCATCCCCGTACCGCTGCACAGCACGATGATCGCCGCCATGCCGCCGGCCTTGTCGGTGGGCATGTCGTAGTAGCGGTTGAGGTAGCTGGGAATCCACACCATCACCGTACCGCCAACGAACAACTGCAAACCGCTGGCGACATAGGTCGCCACTACCGAACGGCTTGACCACAGCGTGCGCAACGGCCGCTTGACCACAACCGCTGCCTTGTTCGCCACTTGAGCGGCACGCTGCGGAGCGATGCGTGCTTCCTTGACGATCAGCGGATAGAGCAGCGCCAGTACCAGGCCAAACAGCGACATGCCGGCGAACGACCAGCGCCAGCCCAGCTTGGCCGCGATGGCACCGCCCAGGGCCATGCCCAATACCGAGCCGAACATCCCGCCGGCCATGAAGGCACTGGCCAGGGTGGCGCGCATGTGTTTGGGGAACACCGAAATCACCACGGCGATGCCCACGCTGCCGTAGGCCGCTTCACCGACGCCGACCATGAATCGCGCGATGAACATCTGCTGGTAGTCCTGGGCCAGCGCGCAGCCCAGAGTCGCCAGACTCCAGAGCATTGCCATCAACGCCAGGCTCTTGACCCGGCCGAAGCGGTCAGCCATCAACGACAGGGGGAATGTCAGCAGGCCCACCATCAGCGCAACGATGCCGCTGAGCAGTCCGAGCTGACCGTCGCTCAGTGCCCACTCGCCCTTGAGCAACGGGAATACCGCGTTCAGTACCTGACGCGACATGTAATCGGAAATCAACAGGCCGAACGTCAGTGCAAAGACGATCCAGGCATATTGGCGCGCAACGCCGACACTATCTGTGTCGTCATCGCCGGCGGCGATTGGGTGAAAGGCCATGCAGCCTCCTCAAAGCTTCGTTTTATTTTTTTTATCAAGCGTGTTGCAGTTCGGTGCGCGGGAGGTCACGGCCTCTCGCGCACCTGATCGGTCAGCCGCGTTGCGGCACGCCTTTCTGCCCGGCCTTGCGGTTGGGGGCCATGCCGTTGGCCAGCAGCGTTTCCTCGATGGTTTCGTACTGCACGCCAATGCGGTAGATCTCGCGAGCTTCCTTGCCGGTAGCGATTTCACGCCCCAGTTCGTGGGCAATGCGCACGGTTTGCTGGATCTGCGCAACCGAGCCGAAGCGATCGCCCTTGTGATCAATGATAGTGTCTTCGTTGCCCACACGCGGGTGCATGCCCATGGCCATCGACATGGTGTTGAACGGCATCACGTTCTTGAGCAGCGATTCGGAGGTCAGGGTGCAACCGTCCGGCGCACGGTGGATGAAGTTGAAGAAGTTGAACGGGTTCGGGCCGTCGAAACCGCCACCGATGCCGATCCAGGTCAGGTTCAGCGGACCCTTGTAGATGCCCCTGCGCACCAGGCGCTCGAGGGTTTCCATGGCATGCATGCCGGTTAACTGGAAGTGCGGCTGGATGCCGTTGTCCATCAGGCGCTTGAGGTGCTCGGCGACCCAGGCCGGGCCGGCTGGCACGGTCATTTCGCTGTAGGCGGCATGGATCAACGGGTTGTCCAGGGAAGTGCCTTTCAGGTACTCCGGATACAGCAGCTCCATGATGTTCATCTGGGTGGTGTTGATCGCCACGGTGACCTGATCCGGTTTTGGCGTCAGCTCGGCCAGCATGTGGCGGGTATCGTCGGACAGCCACTTGGCGGCTTCACCATCGCTTTCCGGGGCGAAGGAGATCGAACCGCCGACCTGGATGATCATGTCCGGCACCGCTTCACGCACACCGGCGATCAGCTCGTTGAACTTCGACAGACGCTTGGAACCCTTGCCATCCAGTTCACGTACATGCAGGTGCAGTACGGTGGCGCCGGCTTCATAGCAATCGACCGCTTTCTGGACTTGCTCGTCCATGGTCAGCGGGATGTCTTCCGGGAAATCTTCAGGCATCCATTCCGGGCCGTACGGGGCCACGGTGATGACTACCTTTTCCATGTTTTCCGGGTGCAGGGAATCGTCGAAGAATTGCATGGTCTACTCCAGTTCTTATGATTGTCCCGTCCACCCGGGATCGTGCCGGGCAGACGTGTTAACGAGTGCTAATGCAGGTGGCGTTCGATCAGAACGTCTTGTCGCCGATGATCCCGGCACGCTCCATCTTGCGATGGCACGGCGGGTAGTCCATGACGGCGTAGTGCTGGGTACTGCGGTTGTCCCAGATGGCGATGCTGTTGGGCTTCCAGCGCCAGCGCACCTGATACTCGGGGATGTACGCCTGGCTGATCAGGTAGCGCAACAATTCGCTGGCGCCGGGGTTGGCGTCCTGGCCGAAGCGCACCCGCTCGGGGGTGTGGTAGTTACTGAAATGGGTGGTGAAGGCGTTGACGAACAGCACCTTCTCGCCGGTTTCCGGATGGGTGCGCACCACCGGGTGTTCGGCGTCCGGGTACATCGCCTTGAGCGCCAGGCGCTTTTCGATCGGCATCGCCGCACCGAAACTCGCTTCGATACTGTGGCGGGCGCGCAGGTCGGCGATCTTGACCTTTACGTCTTCCGGCAAGTTTGCATAGGCCTGGACCATGTTGGCCCACATGGTGTCGCCGCCGACCGGCGGGCATTCCACGCAGCGCAACACGCAACCCATTGGCGGCGCCTCGCGCCAGGTGGCGTCGGTGTGCCAGGCGTTTTCATAGCGGTCCATCGGCTGGTCCGGATTCTTGTAGATCCGCACCAGCCCCGGATGATCCGGATCGCTACCGGCCACCGGATGATCCTCCAGCTCGCCAAAGCGACGGGCGAAGGCCACGTGTTCGGCACGGGTGATGTCCTGATCACGCAGGAACACCACGCGGTGCTTGAGCAACTGGGCACGAATCTCGGCAAACAGACCGTCGTCATGGACGGCGTCGGCCAGATTGACGCCGATCAGTTCGGCGCCAATGCTGCAGGTCAATTGTTCGACTTTCATGGCTGGCCGCTCCTTAAATGACGAAAATCGACGAGCCAGTGGTCTTGCGTGATTCAAGGTCGCGATGGGCCTGCACGGCGTCCTGCAACGCGTAGTGCTGGTTGATCTCGATCTTGATCCGGCCGCTGCCGACGTGGTCGAACAGCTCGCCAGCCAGCGCGGCTTTTTCGGCCGGGTCGCTGATGTAGTTGGCCAGGGCCGGACGGGTCAGGTACAGCGAACCTTTCATCGCCAGCATCACCGGGTCGAACGCCGGGATCGGCCCGGATGCGGTACCCACGCAGACCATCAGGCCACGGGGTTTCAACGAATCCAGCGAACCCATGAAGGTGTTCTTGCCAACGCTGTCGAACACCACGTTGACGCCCACACCGTCGGTCAATTCGCGAACACGGGCGGCGACGTCTTCATGACTGTAATTGATCGTATGGTCGCAACCGTGAGCCCGGGCGATTTCGGCCTTTTGCTCGGTCGACACCGTGCCGATCACGTTCAAGCCCAGCAACTTGGCCCACTGCGAAACGATCAGGCCGACACCGCCAGCGGCGGCATGCAACAGGATGCTGTCGCCAGCCTTGAAGTCGTAGATGCGGCGCATCAGGTACGAGGAGGTCAAACCGCGCATGGTCATCGCGGCAGCCGTCTCGAAGCTGATGGTTTCCGGCAGCTTGATCAGCGGCGCGGCCGGGATCAGGCGCTCGGTGCTGTAGGCGCCGAGGGTGTTGAGAAAACCGGTGTAGGTGACGCGATCACCGACCTCGACGTTGGTGACCCCTTCACCAACGGCCTGGACTACGCCAGAGGCCTCGACGCCCATGCCGTTTGGCATAGGAATCGGATAGGTACCGTTACGGAAATAGGTGTCGGCATAGTTCAGGCCGACGGCCACATGACGAAGCCGAACCTGGCCGGGACCGGGCTCGCCGACTTCGACGTCCTCATAACGTAGAACTTCGGGACCACCGGTTTCGTAAAAGCGTACGGCTTTGGCCATTTTTCTTATTCTCCAATCTGCAATATGGGCGTGTTGCATCGAATTGCGCTGATTGGACTGTAGGACGAGGCCCTTTGAGACGCTTCTCATCAGACGACAATGGCTTTTCATTTGATGACAGGCGGGGCGGCTCCCTCCTTGCTATCCGGGGTCTTGTCATTTTTTGTTTCCGGTGGCGGCCGGTGCTGGAGGGTTGTCCGGTCGTCACCTGCGCTATCATCGCCCGCCTCGATGCCCCAAGAGCCTTGACCCCGGATGTCCGAAACACTGCCACTGCCCGATGATCACCAAGCCCTGCCGCCGGTCCTGGCCGGCCCGCTGCTGCGGCGTCTTGAGCCCACGCGGCTGGTGCTGTGGCTGGTGGGTTCCCGGGCGCTGGCGCTGACCTTGCGCTTGCAGGGTGTGGGCGATATCCGTCTCGATGCCACGCAATGCACGGTGATTGCAGTGGGGGCTCATGCCTATGTGCATTTGATCGATGTGCACCTCGATTGCGCCCTGCCCTGCGATGAGTCGATCGACTATGACCTGCTGATCGACGGCACGGAAAAAGGCATCGCCGACTGGGCGCCATACCTGTTGTACGGTGAGGCCGGTTGCCCCAACTTCGTCCTGCGTTCACGGGTTGATCAACTGCTGCACGGTTCCTGCCGCAAGCCTCATCACCCGGCGACCGACGGTTTGCTGTGCGTCGACGCCCTGCTCGCGCAGGAACACCAAGCCACGGATCGCCCGGCGTTGCTAATGATGAGCGGCGATCAGGTCTACGCCGACGATGTCGCGGGGCCGATGTTGCGGGCGATTCACGCCTTGATCGAGCGGTTGGGGTTGTTCGGCGAACATCTGGAAGGTGCCGTGGTCAGCGACAGCGCCGAGTTGTATGGCCACGCTGCCAGTTACTACCACCGCGCCGATTTGCTTCCTGCGCTGAAAAGCAACGAAACCCTGCGCGATCGCTTCTTCGGCGGGGTGCGCAAGCCGATTTTCACCAGCAGCAGCGCCGACAATCACTTGGTGACCTTCGCCGAAGTCATGGCCATGTATTTGCTGGTCTGGTCGCCCACGCCCTGGACCCTGATCACGCCACAGGCACCGACGCTGACGCCGGAACGACTCAAGCGCTACGCCCTTGAACAGACGCGCATCGATGCCTTCAAGGCAGGCCTGGGCAACGTCGCGCGGGCACTGGCGCATCTGCCGACGCTGATGATTTTCGACGACCACGACATCACCGACGACTGGAACCTTTCCGCGCAATGGGAGGAAACGGCCTACGGCCACCCGTTCTCCCGACGCATCATCGGCAATGCACTGCTGGCATACATGTTGTGCCAGGGCTGGGGCAACAATCCGGATGCGTTCGGTGCCGTACTGGAAAAGGCCGGGGCCTTGAGCACCGGCGCACACGAGCGTCACCTCGACAGCACGGTCCAGGATGATCTGATCGATGATCTGCTGAAGTTTCAGCACTGGCATTACCTGCTGCCGACCACACCGGCCATCGTGGTGATCGACACCCGCACCCGGCGCTGGCGCAGCGAGATGAACCTCAAGCAGCCTTCCGGTTTGCTCGACTGGGAAGCCCTCAGCGAACTGCAACAGGAACTGCTGGACCACCCGAGCGCCATCATCGTTTCGCCGGCACCGATCTTCGGCGTCAAACTGATCGAAACCGTACAGCGGGTATTCAGCTGGTGCGGTTATCCACTGCTGGTGGACGCGGAAAACTGGATGGCCCATCGCGGCGCGGCACAGGTGATCCTGAACATTTTCCGCCACTCGCGCACGCCGGGTAACTACGTAGTGCTGTCGGGCGACGTGCACTACTCCTTCGTCTACGAAGTGCTGATCCGCCACCGCAAAGCCGGGCCGCGCATCTGGCAGATCACCAGCAGCGGCATCAAGAATGAATTCCCCGCCACCCTGCTCGAGTGGTTCGACCGCCTCAACCGCTGGCTGTACTCACCACGCTCACCGCTGAACTGGCTGACCAAACGTCGACGCATGCGCATCGTCCCGCACGTCCCGGAACACGCCGAAGCCGGCGAGCGGCTATGGAACTCGGCGGGAATCGGCCAGGTGTTTTTCAACGACCTGGGGCAGCCGCAGACGATCTACCAACACAACTCGAACGGCTCACCGAAGACCCGGATGCTTGCGCCGCAAGTCGACGACTGAGGCAGAGAAGACGCCACGAAAAACTGTAGGAGCGAGCTTGCTCGCGAAAAACGCCAGGACACCGCGGGAATTCAGGCAGCACGCGTTATCGTTGACGTCCATCGCGAGCGAGCTCGCTCCTACAATGGGCCTGCATACGCCCACTGCTTCTCACCACTCAACAGGCCGAGCGTTAGCTCGCCTGCCGCTCTTGATCTTGATCCACCCGCCCCCTCGGTCGGCTGAGCGGAGGTGTTCATCCGGGGGAATGGCGCGCAGCGCCGTTCGACGCAGTCGAACCCATTGCATGCAGGTCGCGCGCAGCCGACCGGAGGGCAATGCCCCCGGATGAATGCCGGAGCGAAGGAACCCCGAGCCCAGGCGAGGGGCCGGACGTTCGGGGCGAGCGTTTTTTTTGCTTACTTTTTTTGAGGCGCTTGTCAAAAAAAGTGAGTCGCCGTAAGGGCGAAACCAAAAGTCGCCACTACCCAAAAAACGGATATGTACACCGTCAACAAAAGACAGGCTGACTGTCAGGCCGCCTTCGCGAGCAAGCCCGCTCCCACAATTGGATCAGGTGCCGCGGTAATATCAAGTCAGCTTGCAGAAAGTCGCCCCCACATTTGAACGGTGTCGCCCATGGACCTCACCCGAACCCTGATCATCGGCAACTCCGGCTCCGGCAAGAGCTGGCTGGCACAGCGGCTGGCCGAGCAACTACACACCCCCTGGACCGACCTCGACCAGATTCACTGGTTGTCCGACGAACACTGCATCGCCCGCCCCCGAAATGAAGCACTGGGAATGGCGCGCAGGGCAGCAAGTGAAGAACGCTGGGTGATCGAAGGAGTTTACGGCTGGATCCTCAGCGAAATAATCCACCGGGCCACGGCACTGATCTGGCTGAGTATCGGGGACGAAGAATGCGTGGCCAACATTCGACAACGCGAGACCGGACGCGATGAACAGGACCTGTTGCTGATCGCCTTGCTGGAGTGGGCGGGCAGTTATCGCCAACGGCAGGAGTCCAGTGGGTTTGCGGCGCATCAGCAACTGTTCGAGGGGTTTTGCAGTGCGAAAATCCGGTTGGAAGGTCGGGAGGAAATCACGGCACTGGTTCGTCACTCGTAAGCATTCGGAGCTGTGGTCGGACACAAGCCTGTTGGATGGCATGTAGCTCAGAATGGGATTACACCTGTCTCGGAAACGTCCTGAAGAACATTCGGTGATACTTGATACAAATGTGGATGCACTTTCTACGTAACAGCCACTCGTAGGTATCGCCTTGCTAACATGTACTCATTTCTGTACGTTCTCTGCATCAAGCGAGGACAAACACATGGAAACCATCAACTACACCAACGCTCGGGCACATCTGGCGCAAACCATGGACCGGGTGAATGAAGATCGCGCCCCGCTACTGGTAACTCGTCAGAAAGGCGAACCGGTAGTGATGATGTCATTGGCCGAATACAACGCTCTCGAAGAAACCGCCTATCTGCTCCGTTCCCCAGCCAACGCTGAGCGCTTGATCAAATCAATCGGCAACCTGCGAGCCGGCAAAACCAAAGCCAGGCAACTGATTGAAGAATGAATATCGAGTTCACTCCTGAAGCCTGGGACGATTATCTCTGGTTCCAGCAAAACGATAAGGCAGGGCTCAAACGTATCAACCTGTTGATCAAAGCTATCCAACGCGAGCCTTTCGACGGTCTTGGTAAACCCGAACCGCTCAAGCATAACTTGAGCGGGTTCTGGTCACGCCGGATTACGGCTGAGCATCGTCTGGTCTACGCCATTGAAGACGGAGAAATATGCGTCGTGATGTGCAGATACCATTACTGAGCAGGACCTAAGCCCGCTGTCACTACCCGACCCACCCCCCTGACAATCATCTCCACCTCCCGCTCATCAAGGGTCAGCGGCGGCAGCAGGCGAATGGTTTTCCCCCGAGTGACGTTGATCAGCAAGCCATGATCCCGAGCGGCGATCAGGCTCAGGTCGCGGATCGGTTGTTTTAGCTCGATGCCGATCATTAGCCCCTGGCCACGGATCGCCAAGACGTTCGGGTTGCCCGCCAACTCTGTGCGCAATCTATCGAGCAGGCGCTCGCCCTGACGCCGGGCGTTTTCCAGCAGCCCTTGCTCTTCAACGATCTCCAGCACGGTGCAGCCGACCCGGCAAGCCAGCGGATTGCCACCGAAGGTGCTGCCGTGGCTGCCTGGCGTAAACAGTTCGGCCGCCTTGCCGCGGGCCAGGCAAGCGCCGATGGGCACGCCGTTGCCCAGGCCTTTGGCCAGGGTCATGACGTCCGGGACGATGCCTTCGTGCTGGAACGCGAACCACTGGCCGGTACGGCCGATGCCGGTCTGGATTTCATCGAGCATCAATAGCCACGAGCGCCGGTTGCACAGTTCGCGCACGGCCTTGAGATAGCCCGGTGGCGCCAGTTGCACGCCGCTTTCGCCCTGGATCGGCTCCATCAGGATCGCCACGATCCGCGCACCATAGGCCTGTTGCACCTTGTCCAGCGCGTCGAGATCGCCGAACGGCACTTTGACGAAATCCCCCGGCAGCTTGTTGAACCCCAGGCGCACCGCCGGGCCATCGCTGGCAGACAACGTGCCGAGGGTGCGGCCATGGAACGCGTTCTCCATGACCACCACCAGCGGTTGCTCGATACCTTTTTTCCAGCCATGCAGCCGGGCGATTTTCAGTGCGGTTTCGTTGGCTTCGGCCCCGGAGTTGTTGAAAAACACCCGGTCCATGCCCGCCAGCCGCGTCAGTTTCTGCGCCAGCCGTTGTTGCCAGTCGATGCTGTAGAGGTTCGACGTATGCAGCAACAACCCGGCCTGCTCAGTAATCGCGGCAACGATTTTCGGGTGGGAGTGGCCGACGTTGGTCACCGCCACGCCGGCGACCGCATCCAGATATTCGCGCCCGACCTGATCCCACAGGCGAGTGCCCAGGCCCTTGTTGAAACTCAAGGCCAAGGGTTGGTAAGTGTTCATCAGGCAGGCGGCGGTCATGACATCAAGCTCCAGCAAGGGTCGGTGTTTTTGCAGTATGGTTAGCCACCAGAGCTGGATAAACACCGTAAAACTTCAATCATTTAAAAGCAGAGCTTGATAATGGATCTGTTCCAGGCAATGACCGTCTACGTCAAAGTGGTAGAGACCGGCAGCATGACCGCCGCCGCTTTGCAGTGCGAAATGTCCACGACCATGGTCGGCAACCACCTCAAGGCCCTGGAGCAGCGGCTGGGTGTGCGCCTGCTCAACCGCACGACGCGGCGCCAGCGACTGACCGAGTTCGGTGCCGCGTATTACCAGCGGTGCCTGGAAGTCTTGGGGTTGGTGGCCGATTCCGAGCGGCTGGCCGAACAAGCTGTCGACGAACCGAGCGGCATTTTGCGCATCACCGCGCCCTTGACCTTCGGCACCGAGCGCCTGGCACCGGCACTGAGTGAGTTCAGCCTGCAAAACCCGCGGGTGAAACTCGACGTGGTGCTGACCAACCGCCGCCCGGATCTGCTGGAAAACGGCCTGGATGTAGCGTTTCGCCTCGGCGCGCTGGAGCCCTCCAACCTGATCGCCCGTCCGCTGATCGACTACACCCTGACCATGTGCGCCTCACCAGAGTATCTGGCCCGCCGGGGCACGCCCCGGACACCTGAGGACCTGCGTCAGCACGACTGCCTGTCCTTTGCCTATCCGGCCGGGGATGACTGGCAATCGGTGCAAAAGGAGTGGCGCCTGTCCGGGCCCGACGGCGAAGTCAGCGTAGGGGTCAGCGGGCCGATGCTGATCAACAGTTCGGCCGGACTGCATCAAGCGGCGCGAACCGGCATGGGCATCGTGATGATGCCCGACGCCCTGGTCGAGCAGGACCTCAAGGACGGCAAGCTGCTGGCCTTGATGCCTGATTACTGCCCACCCAGTCGGCCGATGCACCTAGTCTACGCCCAGGATCGCCACCGTTTGCCGAAAATGCGCCGTTTCGTCGAATTCGCCGTACAGCGGTGGGGCAAGCACCCGTCGGCCGAATAGGCCATGGCGTCTCTGATCGCCCTTTACATCCCCGCCTTCACCAGCACCGGCTGTTCCTGATAACGATCCGGGTACAGCTGCTTCAATTGCGCCACTTTCGGCAAGTCATTGATCACGATGTACGGATAGGTCGGATGCTCGGTCAGGAAGTCCTGATGCTCCTCCTCCGCCGGGTAGAAACCGTTGAAGGTTTCGAGTTTGGTCACGATCGGCTTGTCGAAAGCATGGGCGGTGTCGAGCTGGGCGATGTAGGCCTGTGCGACCCGCTGCTGCTCGGGGCTTTTGGTGAAAATCGCCGAGCGATACTGGGTGCCACTGTCCGGTCCCTGACGATTGAGTTCGGTCGGGTTGTGCGCCACTGAAAAGTAAATCTGTAGCAAGGTGCCGTAACTGACCTGACTCGGATCGAAGGTCACTTCCACCGATTCCGCATGGCCGGTATTGCCGTCGCTGACGCGCTCGTATTGCGCGGTATTGGCCGCACCGCCCGCGTAGCCGGAAACGGCATTCTTCACCCCTTTGACATGCTGGAATACACCCTGGACGCCCCAGAAGCAGCCGCCGGCGAACACCGCGGTTTCGCTGCGGGCCTGGGTGGTTTCATCGAGTGCCGGCGGTGGAATGATCACCGCCTCTTCGGCACCGCCGAAGGAGAAGGCCGAGCATTGGCTGATGATGCCGGCAGCCGCCAACCCCAGTAGGGTACGGCGCCAGGTAAAAAGGGTTTTCATGGGGCGAACTCCTGAAGCGTTGAAGGGATATCAACCGAAGGTGAAGGCGTAAGCCGACGCGCCCGGATCAAGAAACTCGATGCTGAACGTCCGGTCGGTCACGCCGCCGCTCTGGCGCACCAGTTGATACAAGCGCTGGTCCGTCACGGTGCCGCTGCCGTCGGGGGCCACGTCCATGCCGTGGGCATCACCGGGGGCCTTGCCGTCGATCAGCACCTTGAACCGCACCGGCTTGCCATCGGCGCCAGGGCCGAGCACCAAATGCAAGTCACGGGCGTGGAAGCGATAGACGATGCGACTGGCCGGTGCGCTGGCCGTGGCGCGCTCCGAGCCGACATGCCACTGGCCACCCAGGCTCCAGTCGTTGAGTGCCAGTTGCGTCGGTGGGTTGTAGGCCGCCACCTTGTCCGGTACCAGCGCGGTTTCCGGTACGAAATGTTCCGCACGCTGATAACCGACGTAGGTTTCCGGCGACTGCACGTCGTTGCTGTCCGGCGCCATTTGCACACCGTCAGCCTTGGCATTGATCAGGCCGTCCGAGACCTTGGCGGCGCCGGCTTCACGCAGCAGTTGCTGGATGACCCGCTCCGATTCGTCGTACGCGCCTTCGCCAAAATGGTGATACCGAATTCGGCCCTGAGCGTCGGCAAAGTAATGCGCCGGCCAGTATTCGTTGTTGAACGCGCGCCAGATCTTGAATTCGTTGTCGATGGCCACCGGGTAGTTGATGCCCAGGTCTTTCATTGCCTTGGTGACGTTGTTGACGTCACGCTCGAAGGCAAACTCGGGCGCGTGCACGCCGATCACCACCAGCCCCTGATCGCGATACTTCTCGGCCCAGGCTTTGACATAGGGCAGCGAACGCAGGCAGTTGATGCAGGAGTAGGTCCAGAAATCCACCAGCACGACCTTGCCCTTCAGCGCCTGGGCATCGAGGGGTGGCGAGTTGAGCCATTGCACGGCGCCCTCCAGCGGTGGCAGGTTGCCTTCGACCGGCAAGGTGCCAGGGGTTTTGTCAGCCACTTGCACCGCGCCTTCGGCGGCCGTGCTCTGCGCCATCATCGCCCCGCTATTACGCGGCGATTTGCCGGACAGTCTCTCCACCAACGCCTGCTCGATACCGCCGGTCGATGCCGTGGAAAATCGCGCCAGGACTCCCGTGTCCAGCCCCAGGGCAATCGCCGCCACACCGGCCAGCATGGCCGCGCCCAGGCCACGACGAACCCATTCGCCCGCGCCGATCGAGCGCTTCATCGCCGTGAAAACCTTGCCTCCCAGAAGCAATGCCAGCGCAAGGGAGGTAGCCGCCCCGGCTGCGTAGGCCAGCAACAGCAATGTGGTCTGGATGCTCGCCCCTTGCAGCGCCGCACCGGTCAGCAGCAAGCCCAGGATCGGCCCGGCACAAGGCGCCCACAACAGTCCTGTCGCAACACCGATCAGGAACGAAGCACCGGGACGTGGCCGCGAATCGGCGCCCGCCGCCTCCGACAAACGGCTGCCCGCCGCCACCAACGGCCGGGTCAGGCGCTCGGCCAATTGCGGCAGCAACAGCGTCAGACCGAACAGCGCGACGAACACCAGCGCCAGCCAGCGCCCGTACTGATTGAGCTGCACTACCCAGCCGCCACCCACCGCCGCCAATGTGGCGACCAGCGCAAAGGTCAGTGCCATCCCTGTCAGCAGCGGCAATCCGCTTTTGACGAAGGGTTGTCCGGTGCGGGCGAAGACAAACGGCAACACCGGCAGAATGCACGGGCTGACAATCGTCAGCACACCACCGAGATAAGCGAGGACCAGCAGCCACATGGCGATTACCTGCAAAAAGTGAATGGAAGGGAATCACACCGTCTTCGGCACGAATTTCATCGCCAGGCCGTTCATGCAGTAACGCAAGCCGGTGGGTTTCGGGCCGTCATCGAAGACATGGCCCAGATGCCCGCCGCAGCGCCGGCAGTGAACTTCCTCGCGGACCATGCCGAACGCACGGTCCTGACGGGTGGCCACGGCCTTGTCCAGCGGCGCCCAGAAACTCGGCCAGCCAGTGCGGCTATCGAATTTGGTCGCCGAGGAAAACAACGGCAGGTCGCAACCGGCGCAGGCAAAAGTGCCGTCGCGGTGCTCGTTGTTCAGCGGACTGCTGTAGGCCCGTTCGGTGCCCTCTTCGCGAAGGATGTCGTACTGCTCGTCGCTCAGGATCGCGTGCCATTCGCTGTCGCTGTGGGTCACTTCGAACGCCTCGGCCGCGCTGGCCTCGCTGATCAGTGCGGTGCCTGTGGAAAACTTCGGCAACAGGCCAATCGCCAGGGCCGTCATCCCCAGCCCACCGCTTGCCAGAAGAAAATGCCGTCGTGAAAACATGCTCGTCTCCCAAAATTCCAGGGGTGTTTCATGGAACACAGCCTAGGCTTTGGGAGATCGCCAAATCCTCACGGGAAGTTAAACAATTCGTGATAACTCGGGCGCCGAAAAACCCGCACAATGCCTTTGCCACAACTGTAGGAGCGAGCTTGCTCGCGAAGAACCCGAGGGCGCCACGGGGTGCAGGTGTCCCGCGTCATCGTTGGCCTCCATCGCGAGCAGAGCTCGCTCCTACAGTAGTGGCAACACGCACAATGCGCCGAAGGATGGAATGGGATGGAACAGACCAAACGAGTCCTCGTGGTCGAGGACGACCTGCACATCGCCGACCTGATCTGCCTGCATCTGCGTGATGAGCAGTTCGAGGTGGTGCACAGCGCCGATGGCGATGAAGGCATGCGCCTGCTGCAGCAAGGCAACTGGGATGCACTGATCCTCGACCTGATGCTGCCCGGTGTCGACGGCCTGGAAATCTGCCGCCGCGCCCGCGCCATGGCCCGCTACACACCGATCATCATCACCAGTGCGCGCTCCAGCGAAGTGCACCGGATTCTCGGCCTCGAACTGGGTGCTGACGACTACCTGGCCAAGCCCTTTTCCATGCTGGAACTGGTGGCCAGGGTCAAGGCGCTGCTGCGCCGGGTCGATGCCATGGCGCGCAACCTGAAGATGGATGCCGGCAGCCTGCTGACCGACGGCCTGGCCATCGACCCGATCACCCGCGAAGTGTCCCTCGACGGACGTCGCCTGGACCTCACGCCCCGGGAGTTCGACTTGCTGTACTTCTTCGCCCGCCAGCCCGGCAAGGTGTTCTCGCGCATGGACCTGCTCAACGCCGTGTGGGGCTACAGCCACGAAGGCTACGAGCACACGGTCAACACCCACATCAACCGCCTGCGCGCCAAGATCGAGGCCGACCCGGCGCAACCGGTGCGCATCCTCACGGTCTGGGGCCGTGGCTACAAATTCGCCACCGGTGAGGAGTCGCAGCCATGAGGCTGACCCTGACGCAACGCCTGTCCCTGGTGTTCGCCGTGCTGCTGCTGGTGTGCTGCGGCACGTCGGCGTGGATGCAGGTGCGCTCCAACCAGATGCATGAGCAGGAAGTGGTGCAAGGGTTGTCCCGGGACCTGGCGCAGCACATCGCCCGTGACACGGTGCTGATGGACACCCAGGGCCTGATGCCCAATGCCGTGCGCGATCTGTTCAGCAAACTGATGCAGGTCAACCCCAGCGTCGAGGTGTACCTGCTCGATACCGAAGGCAAGATTGTCGGCAGCGCCGCGCCCGAGGGCCGGATCCGTCGCGAGCGGGTCGACCTGGTACCGATCCAGCGCCTGTTGCGGGGCGAAGCCCTGCCGATTCTCGGCGACGACCCGCGCAGCGTAGATGCACGCAAGGTGTTCAGCGCTGCACCGCTGAAGGTTGATGGCAAGCCGGCGGGTTATCTCTATGTGGTGCTGCTCGGTGAGGATCACGACCGCCTGGCCGAACGCGGCGCGACCAGCGCGGCGCTCAACACAGCGCTGTGGTCCATCGGACTGGTAGCGCTGCTGTGCCTGATTGCCGGTCTCACGGCGTTTGCCCTGATCACCCGGCCGTTGCGCCGCCTGACCGAAACGGTCAGCCAGTTCGACATCGATGGCGTTCCGGTCACACCGGCCCTGCCCGTTGCGGTGGAAAAAGCCGCGAGCCACGATGAAATCGCCGTGCTCGATGCCGCGTTCCGGCAGATGCAGGCCCGCCTGGGCGAACAATGGCGCTCCTTGACCCGCCAGGATCAGGAACGCCGCGAACTGGTGGCGAACATCTCCCACGACCTGCGCACGCCGCTGGCCTCGCTGCACGGTTATCTGGAAACCCTGTCGCTCAAGGACGCCACGCTGTCCCCTGCCGACCGCCGTCGCTATCTCGGCATCGCGCTGGACCAGAGCCGCAAGGTCGGCGGCCTGGCGCAGTCGCTGCTGGAACTGGTGCGGCTGGAACACGGCTTCGTGCAGCCGGTGCTGGAACGCTTTTCCCTGACCGACCTGGCCCAGGACATCTTCCAGAAATTCGAACTCACCGCCGAAGCGCGCAAAGTCGAACTCAAGGCCACGTTCGCGCCAAATGCCTCGGCGGCCTGCGCGGACCTCGGGTTGATCGAGCGGGTGCTGACCAACCTGTTCGACAATGCCCTGCGCCATACCCCGTCCGGTGGCGAAGTCGAACTGGGCCTGCGCCCGCAAGGGTCATTCATCGAAGTCACGGTCAGCGATACAGGCCCCGGCATTGCCCCGGAACTGCGCGAAGGTTTGTTCCTGCGCCCGTTCAACATCGGCGGCGCACGGCGCGATGGCGGGTTGGGGCTGCGGATCGTGCATCGCATCCTGCAATTGCACGGGCGCGAAATTCAGTTGATCGACGTGCCGGGACGGGGGGCGACGTTTCGTTTTTCGTTGCCGATCGATGAAGAGACCGCTTCGGGGTTGGCGGAGCGGTCGATGAACCTGAATACCCCGCGGCAGGCCTGAAAAGTTGTGGTGCCTGACACACCGCTTTCGCGAGCAAGCCCGCTCCCACAGTGTTTTTTGTTGTTCGCAGATTTTGCGTACACCCACTAACCCTGTAGGAGCGAGCCTGCTCGCGATGGTCTCAAAGGCACCGCGTACATCCGGAATGAACGCGTTATCGTTAACGTCCATCGCGAGCGAGCTCGCTCCTACAGGAAGACGAAAACATGACCGGCGGCCAGCCGGACCGTGACAACACCGTCCCGGTCCAATAGATTAGTCGGCCTGAAAAAGCCCCCGGGCTTTTTCGCCCCTATTCAAGTTCAAAGAAGTAGTGAAATTTCAATGTCCGATTCCAATACCGCTGAATCCGTAGTCACCTTGTCGTCCAAAGCGGAATACGAAAACTCCATCAATCTTTCACAACACGTACCCCAGGCGAAAACCATCAGCGAGATGGTGCTGGACGCCTTCCAGTCCACCCGCGAAAGCGACCAGATTCGCGAACTGCGCGCTGCGATCCGCCAGGCCCACGACAGCTTCGATGATGACAAGGCCTACGAACTGATGGGCCAGCTCAAGCAGCTCAAGGACGCTGAAGCGGCGGATATCGCCGCCCTGGAAGACTTGAGCAGCAAGTTCTCGATCAGCCGCATCCTGTCCAGCTTCAAGGACGATCCGGCGTTCCAGGAAATCGTCTACGGCCTGGCCCTGAAGGTGCTGAACCAGACGCACCAAGCCGTCAGCAACCCGAGCGGCGGCAAGAGCAAGGCTGCCAAGGCCAAGAAAGAAGTCGAAGTGTTCACCATCAGCAAGGACGGCATGAGCGTCACCTTGCCGCTGCGCACCCCGCGCTCGCGCCTGAACGTCGACCGTGAAGCCCTGGAGTTCCTCGGTTTCACCTTCGTTGGCGAAGGCGAAGAGGCGGAACTGGAAAGCGAGACGTTCCTGGACAACAGCGGCGCCGAGCAAGCGGTCAACCGCAAGAACATCATCACCGCCCTGCAGCAGCAGACTGCGTTCGACGGCTACAGCATTGCCGCGCAGTAAGGCGCCCCTCGCCACCAGGTCCTGAGGGACTGCCCCAAGAGCCCCGCCACCAGTGCGGGGCTTTTTATTGCCCGTGATTCGGGCAAATCCGCGATTACTCTTCCAGTATCGACGCAGAACAACACTTCCCTTCACCCATGAGCACCACGGGTCCGCCTGCGGGGAGCGTCAACTCACTTTCCAGCCCAGACCTCAGTGGTGCAACTGCCGAGGTCATCATGAACACGACCCCCTTGTATCGCCAGTTGGCCAACCACTACCTGGACGCCATCCGCAGCGGCACCTTGAAAACCGGTGAACGCTTCCCCTCGATCCGGTTGATGATGGAAAAACACGCCGTCAGCCTGTCGACCGCCGTGCAGGTGTGTCGGGAACTGGAAGACTACGGTGTGCTGGAAGCCCGGCCACGTTCCGGCAACTACATTCGCCAGCCCGACACCGCGCCAAAACCTGCCCCGATTGCCTTGGCGCCAGCGCTGGATACCAGCGTGTATGTCGGCATTCATGAACAGGTTTCAACGGTGCTCAAGGCCAGTCAGCGCGCGACGATCAAGGTCAATTTCGCCAGTGCCTACTGCGCGCCGGAGCTGTATCCGATCAAGACCTTGCAAGACAACATGATCAAGTCGCTGCGCTACGACGCCCGGCTGCTTGGCACCGCGGGCCCGACCTGCGGCAACAGCGCATTGCGCAGCATCCTGGCCCGGCGGGCACTGGCCAGCAAGACCCATCTGGCCCCCGAGCGGATCGTGATCACCAACGGCGCCACCGAAGCGATCAACCTGGCCTTGCGTGCGGTCACCCGCCCCGGTGACACGGTGGCCGTGGAGTCGCCGACGTTCTACGGCCTGCTGCAAATCCTCGAAAGCCTGAGCCTGCGGGTGCTGGAAGTCCCGGCTTCGGCCCACACCGGGCTCAATCTGGCGGCCCTGCAACTGCTGCTGCAAGGCCCCGAACGGGTCAAGGCACTGATCGTCATTCCCAACCTGCAAAACCCGCTGGGCAGCATCATGCCCGACGCCAACAAGGCACGGCTGGTGAAACTGTGCGCCGAGCACAACACCGTACTGATCGAGGACGACACCTACGGCGACCTGGTGGACACCGAGCAGCCGCTGTCCACACTCAAACAGTGGGACCGCAGCGACAACGTGATCTATTGCGCCTCACTGAACAAAACCCTGGCACCGGGCATGCGCCTGGGCTGGATCAGCGCCGGCAAGTGGCACGACCGTGTGGAGATGCTCAAGCATACGCAGTCACGGGGGTGCGAGGCGTTATCGCAACTGGCTGTCAGCGAATTCATGCGCACACCGTCCTACGAACGTTACCTGCGGCGATTGAGGAAAACCCTGACCGTACAGCGCGAGCAGACGAGCGCGGCGATCACCCGCCACTTTCCCATCGGCACCAGCGTGACCCACCCGCAAGGCGGCACGCTGCTATGGGTGGAATTGCCCCGCCGGTATTCATCGATGGCGTTTTTTCACGAAGCACTGAAGGTCGGCATCCAGATTTCCCCTGGGGATATTTTTTCCAATGCCAGGCGTTTCGATCACTTTGTGCGCATCGGTTGTGGCGCGCCGTATTCGCCGCGGATTGATGAGGCACTGCAGACGTTGGGACGTATCCTGAAAAATCAGGGCTGACACTACTCCCCTGTGGGAGCGGGCTTGCTCGCGAAAGCGGCGTGTCTGTCACATCAATTTTGAATGTGCCGCCGTCTTCGCGAGCAAGCCCGCTCCCACAGGATTGCGGGTGGTTTTCAGATGGGAGGCTGATGCAGGCAAATGATATGCGGGTCGTCATTCCAGTGTGGAAAACACTCTGCAATCAGTGGGTCATGGCCGGGGATGACGTGGTCATCGCCGTCGGCCAGGCGATCGATCTCGGTGAACGCTTCAAGGGTTTGCGCCAAGTCATCGAGTATCGGAAACGGACTGCGCTCGCGAATGTTGACCCACAAATGCGCGGCATCCGAGGCCAGCACGATCCAGCCGCGTTCAGTGTTCACCCGCACAACCTGACTGCCGGGTGTATGCCCGCCCACCGGGTGCAGCGTCACGCCAGGCACGACCTCGACAACACCGCTGTGCAAACGCATCCGCCCTTCGAACAGAGGCGGCAGCGCTGACATCACGTCTTCGACCTCGTAGGTTTTATTCACCGTGCGATGGACCATTTTCGGCCCGGTGCAGAAACGCAGTTCCGCTTCCTGCAAATGCACGGTCGCCTTCGGGAACAGCCCGAGGTTGCCGGCATGATCCCAATGCAAATGGGTCAGGATCAGGTGCTCGACCTGCGTCGGATCGATGTCCAGTTGCCGTAGGGATTCTTCCGGTAGGCGATACATCTGGCGATTGCGCCGGTGCGCCGTGGCCGGTTGAAAACAGGTGTCGACCACGATCACCTGCTGCTTGTGGCGGATGACCCAGAAGTAGTAATCCAGTGGCATCGGCGCATTCGGATCACCGCAGCAGGCGTCATAGAGAAAATTCTCCCTGGCGGTGCGCTGGGCATTGGCACCGACACGGATGGCGAACACTTCGTACTCAGGCGTGGACATAAGCACCTCCGGGTTCAGGCGGCCGCCGTGGTTTTGAGGGTCGGACGAAAATCGAAATCGATCTGGTCGCTGATCCCCAGGTCATGGGCCAGTTTATGCAGGCCACTGTAGTCACGCATGATGGTCGCGTTCCTGTTGCTCTCGCGGGTGTCGGCAATGATCAGCTCCGCATCCTCGACCCCGAGCTGCGTCAGAATCGCCTCCCACATGGAGTAGTCCTGAGCGATAAAGGCACTCAGCGCCACTGACAGGTTGCGTGCGAAAAATTCCCGCTGGGTGGGCTGCATGTTCGCGTACATGACCTTCGCCACTTCGGCCAGCACCTTGCTGTGGGCATATTCGTCGCGGTTGTGCAGTTCGGCCACCCGGCGGTTCTGCGGCTGAATGGTCTGGTCGTCTGCCAGCAGGTCCAGATAGGCGTTGACGCTGATCTCGGCTACCACCGCAAAAGTGATCGCCGCCAGATCCCGCTGCCATTGCTCCGGCAGTTCTGCATGCAGGGCCTTCAGGCGCAGGTAGGTGACGGACGGCGGCAGATCCAGATCCTGGTCCAGCGCCCGATCCAGTTTGGTCCGCTCGATGGCGCGCAGGTGCATCAGTGTGTGGTAGTGCTCGTCGATCAGGGTTTGCTGCATGGCCTCGCGAAAATGCCAGTCATCCTTGCCCAGATACTGCTTGGCGATAACGCTCAGCGCCGGATTGACCACGTGTTCTTCGGCAGTGACGGTGCGCAGGTTGTAGCCGATCCAGCCCCAGGTCACCACGCTGCTTTTGAGCTCGTCGCTCAAGGCCTGGAATTTCGGATGATGGAAGAACGGCACCATGCACTCCGGGTAATCCGGGCGCGCGGGGTCGAACACTTCTTCAACCTGGCCCCTGTCCGGCGAACACACCGTAGCGCGCTTGGTCCAGGCCTGGTTGAGCCGCACGATCAGTTGATGATCGACCTGGGCGATCTCGATTGCTGTTTGCATGACGCGATACCTGTAAGGCGCGTACCCGCCAAAGGGGTACGCCAAAAGAATGTAGGGCGACGGAAAAGTCAGGCCAGCCAATAGCGGGTCAGGTTGCGCGCCGGGTCAGTGTAACGACTGCGGGCGTGAATCATCCGCCAGTTATCCCAAATCAGCAGGCACCCGTCGGGAATCAACACCGGAACGTTGTGCTCGACGAAGTACGCTTCGCCAAGCACGGCAAACCTGGCCAGCGACGAGCTGTTGTTGGCGACCCGCGATTGCTGCAAGGCTTCTTTGGACGGGTTCACGTCGCCGTAGTGAAACTGGTTGTAGCTGAAGCGGAAAATATCCCCGTCTTCTGTCGGCGTGAGGATGTACTCCTTGACCCGTCGTTGTTCCGGTTCGCCCGGTTTGGCGGTGGCGACGAATTCTACCGGCGTGTCATCCAGCCACTCGCGCAGTTGCGGTTCACTGCGCTCGAGGGACTTTAGAAATTCATAGCCGTCGACCAATCCGGTGTGCCCGCCACCGCACGTGGCCTGTTTATGGCAATGCAACGCCAGATAACGCGGCGGCGGCCCGTATACCGGCGCCTCCGTGTGCGGGCCGATGCCGTTCATGCTCTGGGAATACGGCAAGTCTTCGTAACCCGGCTTGCGGGTAATGGCAAAGGCCGTCTGGCCGTTGAACTGCGGAATGATCCGACCGAACTCCTGCAAGGTGCCTACGACATCATCGGCGAATTCGTCGGGGGTCAGTACCGTCCAGCCCGCCGTCGACAGTTCTTCATGACGATGGCCCAGCGAAATGTAAGGTTGAGACGCAACAATCCCTTGATCTGACATGGTGAAATTCCTGGCGGGTGATCAGGCGTTTACGGTTGAGGTGTAAGCGGCAATGAAGTCGCGGCAGGCGCCGCCCGGTCGATAGCGCTGCTCATCGATGCTCTGCACCGGAGTGATTTCGGCGGCGGTGCCGGTGAGAAAACACTCATCGAAGGCGCCAAGCTCCGTAGGCAAAATCGTGCGTTCGACGACCTGGTAGTCCAGCGCTTTGGCTAACTCGATCACGGTCTGCCGGGTGATGCCGTTGAGGAAGCAATCCGCCAGCGGTGTGTGCAGCATCCGGTCTTTGACGAAAAACACATTGGCGCTGGTGGCTTCGGCAACGTGGCCGCGCCAGTCGAGCATCAGCGCATCGTGGTAACCCGTGTTCTCGGCGTCGTGCTTGCTCAGCGTGGCGATCTGGTAATGCCCGGATGCCTTGGCCTGGAACGGGCTGCTGCTCGGCGGCGGACGGCGCCAGCTCGCGGTTTTCAAACGGATGCCGGCCATGCGCGCCGCCGGGTCGAAATAGCTCGGCCACTGCCAGCAAGCGATAGCCACGTGCACACGGTTGAAACGCGCCGAGGTGGAAATCATTTCACTGCCGCGCCAGGCCACCGGGCGCAGATAACCGTCGACCACCTTGTTGCGTTGCAGCAGTTCAAGGCTCGCCGCTTCCAGTTCCGCCAGCTCATAGGGGATGGCAAAGTCCATCCATTGCGCCGAACGATACAAGCGCTCACTGTGCTCGCGCAGCTTGAAGACCTTGCCGTTGTAGACCCGCTCGCCTTCATACACGGTGCTCGCGTAATGCAGGCCATGGGTCAACACATGCAACTGCGCCCGGGACCACTCGACGAACTCGCCGTCGAGCCAGATAACCCCCTCGCGCTGATCAAACGGGATACTGCTCATCTCCATATCTCCCCATTTTTCATGAAATTTCCTACGCTGTTTCCAGCAACACGGGTATCAATTCCGGCATGGCGCTGAGCTCGGTTTGAAAGAAGAACGAACGCTCGCCGAATGCCGGTTGCAAGTCGTCGAACCAGGTCACTTGCGGGTCGAAGCGCGCATGGAACGTGCGCAACACCCATTGCGGATTGCGTGCCTGGAGGAACTGCAGGACGAAGACCTTTTCCCCGGCGACGGTCTCGATGCCGTTGATCAACACCTTGCCGTAGAAGGTGCTCATGGACGGCCCACGCACCGTGCGCGCCAGCCCGGATACCGTGCGGTACGCCGCCTGGAAGATCTCGAAGGCCCGGGCCAGTGGCATTGCAAAGTAGTGGCTGGGGCCGGTGTCGCGTTCGACAAACATGTAGTACGGCACGGCTCCGAGCCGCACGCCTTCGGTCCACAGCGCGGCCCAGTCTGCGGGGTTTTCGTTGATGTGGCGGATCACCGGCGCCTGCATGCGCAGCGTCGCGCCCGTCGAGCGAATGCGCTCGACGGCCTGGCGGGCGATGGCCGGGCGGATCTCCACCGGGTGGTTGTAGTGCCCCATGATCGACAGGTTTTTCCCCGCCGCAACGATTCGCCGGAATAGCTCCAGTAGCTCAGGCGCATCCTTGTCGCTGACAAAACGTTGCGGCCAGTACGCCACGGACTTGGTGCCGATGCGGATGTTCTTCAGGTGTGGCAATTGCAGCAGCGGTTCGATGTAACCGGCCAGCGAGCGGGTGTTCATGATCATCGGATCGCCGCCGGTAATCAGCACGTCGGTCACTTCGCTGTGCAGCCTCAGGTAACTGACCAGTTCCTGGGACTCACGGGCGTTGAACTTGAGTTCTTCCTCGCCAATGAATTGCGCCCAGCGGAAACAGAAAGTGCAGTACGCATGACAGGTCTGACCGGCACCGGGGAAAAACAGCACGGTCTCACGGTACTTGTGCTGGATGCCCGGCAGGACTTTGCCGTTGAGACTGGCACCGTTGTGGGTCAACTGCCCGGCCGGATGAGGATTCATGCGCAACCAGATCGCCTCGATCCGACGCTTGATCGCTGCGCTGTCATCCTGCTCGATCAGTTGTTTGAGCGAGGCATATTCCTCCGGCAGCAGCATGTCCTTGTGGGGAAAGGTCATGCGGAAAACCGGATCGTCGGGAATGTTGTTCCAGTCGATCAGCGTGCCCAACACGTATTCGTTGGTGCGAAACGGCATGACCCGGGCTACCACGGTCATGGCCTCCTGCAGCGCCGGCGTCAACTTGTGCCAGTAGGGTGAGTCGCGGATGGTGCGTGAGTTATAGGGTTTGTAGCGTTCGTGCTCCGACAGTCCTTGCATGGCCGCGCTCCTGGTGATTGCCCTGAGTGTTGTTACGCGATGGCCGGCGCTTTGCGCTCTATGTCCATCCACGCCCGGACGCTGTCGCGATCCCACTGGCGGCACACATAGGCCGCGAGCCGTGCCGGCACTGGGTCGCCGTTGGCAACCAGCCGGTTGAGCATGATTGCCAGGTCGGTGTCGGCAATGCTCCAGTCACCGAACAGGTGCTCGGCACCCTCCTCCAGCAAACGATCGGCGACGAAGAACAGGCGCTCGACGGCGGCTTGGGCATCGGCGCTCAGGGGCACATCTTTTTTACCGAAGTAGACCAGGTCAAACGGGCGCTCCTTACGCACCACCAGCAAGTCACTGCGCAGCCAGGCCTGCAGTTGACGGGCACGGGCGCGCTGCTGGATGTCCTGCGGATAGAGTTTTTTATGCCCTGGGGAGAGTTCATCGAGGTATTCGGCAATCGCCGATGACTCCGACAAGGCAAAACCTGCGTGAACCAGCGTTGGAACTTTGCATGTCAGCGAAAGATCGCGATAACCCGGCATATAGTTTTCGCGCGTCTTTAAATCCACCATAACAAGTTCAAATGAAAGTTGCTTTTCCTTGAGCGCCACAAAAGCCGACATCGCAAAAGCGCTGACATAGTCGGCGCCGATATACAGTTTTAGCTTCCTGTTTTCCATAGAACACTCCATTCACTGACTGCAGGGATTAACGTGCATGGGAAGTGATCGTAATTAGTTGACTGAAGGCTGGATAGATACAGAATTTGCCTGTTTCAATCGATACAGAAAAGTTGTTTTCCAGCGGCAGACGCACAGCCAGGACCCCGGTAATACCGCTGCAAAAGGCGACACCGGAGGCAGGTCGGAAAAACAAAAAAGGGAGCCAACATTGGTTGGCTCCCTTGGCTGATGCGCTGGGAAATTACGGCTGGGTGGTGATCAGGCCATGGCTGTCGGCAAAGTTCGAGAGCAGTGCCATTTGTGGCATGTTGCTCATGTTCAGCATCGCCAGAGGCTCGTATTTGCTGGTGTTGACGAACCCATGCCGGGTCCAGGCCGGCACCAGCAGCACGTCGCCGCTGCTGACCTCGACTTCATCGGCATCGCCGAGGGTCATCACGCCGCTGCCGCACTGGATAATGAACAGATGCCACCAGGAATGAGCATGACCGTTGAGCGTCACACCGGGATTCAGCCATTGCATGGCGATCGCCATGCCAGGCGTCACTTCACAACCCTCAATGCTTTTGTCGTGAGCCAAAGCGACAATATCAATGTCGCTGGCTTCAAGGGCCTGACGCATACCCGCTAGTTCGGTGCCTTTCCATACCTTGGGACTTGGCGCTCGATGGTGCAGGCTTTGACGAAAGTCCTTATATGAAAAAAATGCACCTTGAAAGTTATCCATTCGCACATCCTTTCATCTTATTCTCCATACTTTAGCGCCAAACCTTAAGTTAACGGTTCAGCGCTGTAAAGTCTGGAAATAACTTATAAAACCGATGGGCGCAAGGCGGCAATCATGTCCACTTCTATCGCGGCATTCTTGGGTAGCTGATAAACACCGACTGTGGTGCGTGTATGTTTACCGGCATCGCCCAGTACATGGCTGAATACATCCGAGGCGCCGTTGGCCACTTCGCTCAAATCGACAAAGTCCGCCGTGGACTTCACATAGACCGTTACCCGAATCAATGACTTGATCTTGTCCAGCGAACCAATGGCATCGACGATCAGTGCCAGCCCACGCATCGCACTGATGCTGGCGGCCGCTTGCGCATCAGCCATGGTGAGGTCCAGTCCGACGCGGCCGGGGTAATGGATCTTGCCGTTCATGCGCGGCACCAGGCCGCTGATGTACAGCTCATCGTGATGACGGATCAGCGGCGCGTAGTGCCCACCTGCGGTGTTTTCGCCGTAGATGTCATAACCAAATTCTTTGGCCAGGGCGATGAAGCGTTCATCGCAGGTCATGTGATGGATCATTGATCGAACCCTCTAGATCAGTAATGCAAAAAACGGCTGCTTGCTGGCTCAACACACGGCGCGGGTGGCCGGTACCAGGCAAGTCACCTCAGTGCGTGACTCAATCGCCTCGGCCAGACGCAACAGGTCGTTGCTCAGTTGCCCGTAGTGTTCGTTGAACAACACGATGTGGCCGATGAATGAGAAGTTGTCCTTGACCAGCGCGCTGACCGAGTCGCCGATACGCTTTGCGTACTGCCCCTCCACCAGGTCGATACGCAGTGCGCGGGCCAGGGCCTCGATGTCAGGCGTTGCGCGCAAGATGCCACCGGTCGGTGCCTTGAGCAGGCGAATGCCGCAGTAGCCGCGAGCCTCTGGCTGGTGCTGTTCGGCCTTGCCTTCCACCGCCCAGCGCACCCAGCGCTCCCACGGATCGAAATTGACGAAGGCGCGTTTGGCCAGGTCCCAGATGTGCATGCCGCCGGGGCGCATGTTGGTTTCCACGGCGGAGGTGAGGTTGTCGCTGCGCAGGAACACTTCGTTGTGCCAGGCGCCATTGTCCTGGGACACCAAAGACGACATATGCCGCCCGGCCGCCATCAAACGCGTCTGTACCTCAGCCGGAAGCGGTGCGGGTACGACTTGCTGGATCTCTGCGCGATAGGCGCCTTCGGTGGTGGTTTTTTCAGTGACCCAGGTGCTGCCGGCCACGTAGTCCCAGCTGTATTCGCGGGCGTCCTGCACCAGCTCTTCAAGGACGATGCCGCCTTCGCGATAAGGTTTCAGGGCGAGCCAGGCGTCATCGCACTCCGAAGGGTGATGGATGACGCGACAGCCCCGGCTCGCGCCTTCGCACGCGGGTTTGATGAAAGCCTTGCCGCCCAGTTCGACGACGCGTTGGCGCAGTTCCGGCAGGCTTTCGACCCGCGCGGAAAACACCGGACGGTATTCTTCGGGTGAGGTATCGGCAGCCGCTTCGAGCCCGCGAAAGATCTGCTTGTCGAGGCCCGCCCGGGCTTCGCCGGTAGTAATGCCCGGCAGACCGAAGTGACTGGCCAGCGCAGCGCCGAGCAGCACGCCACGGTCGGAGAACGGCAGAACACCGATCAACTTCCAGCTGTCGGCATTCAGGCACCCGACCACCAGTTCAAGGGACGCCGCCACATCTTTCTCGGCCAGCGAAGTGCTGCAGACGTGATCGGCCACCTGATCGTCATGGGGCTGAATCTTCTCGACCAGCAGGATGAGCCTGGCGTTGTAGAGCGACTTGCACAACTCGCGCAGCTTCTGGATGTCGTGCACGCGATTGCCGTTGTAACCGACCACTACTACGCATGAAGTCGTATTCATTGATGCCCCCGACCTGCAAGGTGAAAACCGCAACGACGCTGACTCAGTCATGCAGCGACGCATTGGATTTACGGTTGAGCCAGTACCAGGCCAGGATCCCGCCGGCGCCGATGGCGGCGAGGACCAGCGCGTTGTACGGCGCCGGCACCACTCGCATGATCAACACGGTCAGCCCGGCCCCCACACCCAGGGACACTTCCTTGACGAACATGTTGTTTTGCTTGACCGAGAAATAATCGAGGTAACTGAAGGCGCATTCGGCGATCGACAGCAGTGCCACCCAGATCAGCGCCCCGGCGAGGGTTTCGACGTGGAACGCGGCTGGCGAAGACAGCACCGCAAAACCGCCGACGATGATCCCGATCACCGCCACGACCTTGAAGCGCCCGGTGCGCTCGATCAGTTTCATCACCGGCACCTGGGCAAACACCACCACGGCGCTGTTGAGGATCAGCATCAAGCCGTACCAGGCCGGCAGCTCTCCGGTCTTGAGCAGGATCGCCTGTGGCAGGATCGAGAACACCCCGAACAGCTTGATGCCCATGATGATCCCGGCAATGACCCAGGGCAGCTTGTTGCCCCAGTTGCTGCCGACCTGACTGGCCGGGCGAGCTACCACCGGTTCGCTGGTGAAGGTGGCGCCGAGGGCGATCGGCAGGCACAGCAACACGAACGCCGCAGCACCGAGGAAAAACATCGCAGGCGTGAGAAGCGGCGACAACAGGATCAAACCCGCCACCAGGCTGCCCATGTTCATGGCCACGCGGTTGTAGGCTGCGCCCTCCTTGGTCTGCGCCGCTTCGCTCTTGATCAGGTACCCGGCTATGGCAATGCCGTAGGCAAACAGGGCGGCGGCAAACATCACCATGCCTTGATTGCTGGTCAACGCCAGCAACACCAGGCCAAGGCCGGCACACAGCAGCGTGACGCTCAGGGAGCGACGGCCAAGCACCAGTAAAGTCAGGGGCAACAGCAGCAACAGGGCGCGGTATCCAAGGGCCAGGATGCTGTTGGTGGCAGTGTCGAGCCAGACGTTGGCCTTGCCCAGCACCGCGAACAGCGAGACAGCGGTGATGATCCGGATCGTGAATAGGCGCAGGTTAATGACCGGCTTGGCCACTGCGACCGTTGTTTCGACACCCATGCAACACCTCAAGAACCGGATCAATGCCCGCCGACAAAGGCCGGCACTCAGAAAAGTCTGTAAGGGCATGGTAGTGAGAGAGGCGTGTCCTGATCAGGGCAAGTTCGTATAGAATCCAACGAACTTTACTGCTGCAGAGACCAGTAAAATGCAGGTTCAACGTGCAGTCATTGCCGCCATTGAATTCCAGCCCGGCATGCCGCTGGTGCAGCAGATCGTCGATCAACTGACCCGGGCGATCAGTACCGGTGGCCTGCCCCATGGCGCCAAGCTGCCGCCGATTCGCGAACTCTCCGACTTGATGAACGTGGGCAAGTCCACGGTGGTCGATGCACTGGACCGCTTGCGGGCCAAGGGGCTGGTGGTGTCACGCCAGGGTTCGGGGCATTACGTGCATCGCTCCAGCGCCGCGCTGCAAAGCGGCACCGGCCCGGACCTGCAACCCCAGGACACCCTGAGCGTGGTACGCCGCGCACTGCTGCTGGACAACGGCGCGTTGCGCCCCGGCTGCGGTTTTCTGCCGACCTCCTGGCTACCTGCCGATGAATTGCAGAAGGCCGTACGCAGTACCCTGCGAGCGACGTCGTTGCGCATGGGCGAGTACGGCGTGGCCGGCGGTTACTTGCCGTTGCGCCAGGCCTTGCGGGTCAAACTGGCGACCTTCGGCATCGAAGCGCCGGTGGACCAGATCATCACAACCGCCAATACCATGCAGGCCATCGACCTGCTGATGCGCCTGTTGGTCAAACCCGGCGACACCGTACTGCTCGACGACCCCTGCTACTTCAACATGCACGCCAATCTGGCGCTGCACGGGGCCAGGGTCATCACCATCGCCCGGGATTGCGACGGCATGGACCTCGACGCGTTCGAGCAACTGCTGATTACCCACAAACCCGTGCTGTACATGACCAACAGCACACTGCATAACCCGACCGGTCACTCGTTCACCCCGGCCCAGGTTTACCGCTTGGTGGAGTTGAGCCACCGCTACGGTTTTCACATTGTCGAGGACGATCTGTACTGCGACATCCAGCAACGCCGCACTCCGCGCCTGGCGGCCAGCGGGCTGGACAATGTGAGTTACGTCTCCGGCTTCTCCAAGACCCTGACCGCCAACAGCCGGGTCAGCTACACCGTGCTGTCGCCACAACTGGCGGCACGCATGGTCGCGCTGAAAATGGCCTGCGGTGGCGTGACCTCGGAACTGGCGGAGCAGATCACCTGCACCATGCTCAGCGATGGCAGCTACGCCAAGCATGCGCGGCGCACGGTGGATCGGCTGTATGAATCCAATAGCCGTGTGGCGGGTTGGCTGGCGGAGGCCGGGTGTTCATTGTCTTCATTGCCGGGAGAAGGCGTGTTTATCTGGGCGCGGTTGCCGGATGGCTTGCACGCCGAGACGCTGGCTCGACAGGGGCTGGAAAACAATATGGTATTGGCGCCGGGCACGTTGCTGAGCAAAGCCCCGAATGCCAGTCAGTTCCTGCGCTTCAACGTGGCGCACAGCGATAGTTTGCAGGTGCGCGAGCGGTTTTTCCGGTTGCTTGATAAACAAAGTAAATAATCGTCGACCCCAAATCCTGTGGGAGCGGGCTTGCTCGCGAAGGGGCCGTAACATCCAGCATCACTGTCGCCTGACACACCGCCTTCGCGAGCAAGCCCGCTCCCACAGGGATTGCGGTGTCCAATGAGATCCCCGGCCACCAGATCGCTACGATTGCCGACCTCATCCTTGCCGGCTAACTTCGCCCGGTCGCTGCCAATTCAGCGACCGGGCCTGAGAATCCGAGTAAGATACGGGCGCACAAGCGCCACCAATCACGATTGCCGGCGCTTTTTTTATGCCAGTACATTCGTGCAATGGCGGCTGTGCGTGGGAGACCTGCGGGTCTGCCGGATTCCTGTATCTCCGGTTTCTCAGCCCGCGCATAGCTGCCACCCATTCGCCTGAGAACGAACGTGGTAGCTCTCAATTTGATACGGGAGTTTTACTCATGAACGCTATCGATCCGTCTGCTACAGCAGTCATCCCCCTCCACCTCCAGCCCAATAGGAGGTGAAGCCCAATGACCTACCCCCAAGACCTCAAAACCATCGGCCTCACCCCATTCTCCTACCACGCCAACGAACCCCTGTTCCGCATCAACGCCGGTGTCCCGGTTATCTCTGCCCTCTCCCACGCCTCCGACCTGCTCCACCTCGCCAAACTCCTCGCCTCAGACACCGCCATGGTTCGCGATTCCGACCGACATGCCTGGGCCTCACATTTTTTGCAGGACATGAGCAAGGCAATCATCGATGACGTGGTGAAGGTACTCGATGCACCCTGTAACAACCGCGCATGAATGAAAAAGCCCCGTGCATCTCTTGATGCACGGGGCTTTTTGTATGAACACCGATAACCATCGCGCCATGCGCTACCAGTCAGAGACTTCGCCCTCCTCCTGGCCCTTAAGCAGGGCCTGCGAGACCTGCTCGATATAGTCAAACACCTCCTCCTGAACTGAATACTTGTACTGCTTACGACGGTGTTTGGAGACCGTGCCGTTTTGCGATAGACACATCATCACCAGGCTGGACAAGTCACTACCCCGAACGTCGTAGCGCTCATCAACCGCTTTTACGATCATGTCGTAATTTTGAAGAAAAACGGTCTCTTCACGAAGCTCGACTTCGAGTGCATGTTTAGCCATTTCCAGAGTAAATCGTACGCTTGGCGTAGCATCCCAGTAACGATAGATTGCCGGGTGTCCCGTGAAGTTGAACGACAGATTCCCCTGATCAATCCATCGAACCTCCCAGAACTCACGCGCTGGTCGGGAGAATTCCTGCAGTGTTTCCAGATACAGACGCTCCTCTCGTTTCATTGCAACTGACACTGGCAGCAACAAGCCATTTTGCAAGCTCCCGGCACGGCACAGTGTCTGGTGAACAAGGAAGCGGGAAAGACGCCCATTGCCATCCATGAACGGGTGAAGGAAAACGAATCCAAAGGAGATTATCCCGGCTGCAACCAACGGATCGATGTGCTTTGTCGATTCATTTCCCAAGGCCATAAGCTGTTCCATCAGTTCTCGACACAGCTCTGGTGCGGGCGGCACATAGGTAACCCCCGCAGCGCCGTGCAAACCATTTGCCAAATGGTTCTGTTCGTGACGAAACGCAACAGCCTTATCGTACGGATTGGAAAGCGTTGCATTCTGGAGGGTCACCAAGTAATCCTCGCTCAGTGGGATGCGTTCATGCGCCTGTCTGAGCAACTGAATAAAACGCCGGGATTTGTCCTCGCTCGGCGATTCCTTCTCGATGGCGAACGAATCCTGGGTTTCACTCAGGTAGGCCCAGTTGATTGCCCGGTCCATCATTCCAGATGGGAGGCTTTGAATGAATTGCTGCGCGCGCGCAAGGATGTCGTGCTGTAGCAATTCGATGATTTGAGGTGTTCGTTCAACAGTGGCGCAGTAAGCCAGCGTGCCAATACCATTGAACTCCACACGCCAGCGGGAATTGCGCTCCCCAGGCATCGTCAAGTACTGCTTCGGGTCGAACAGGGGGATGAAGCCACCTTTTACTGGAGAGTGTTGAGCCAACTCTTTGCCAGTGAACGCTTCGTAAAGGAAACAAGCCTTGCGGATGTAGATCCCGTTTGGCGCTTTTTGCAATTCGGCTTCAAGCGCCTGTACCGGAATCTGAGGTAACGCTTGGGCTAGAATGGTGAGGTTAATGCCTTCATGCTTCAAGGCGAATAGTACATGTCCCAGCAGGTCGTCTGATGCAGGGGCAATACCAGGAGGGACTCCCAGTGTCGCACCTATTCGTTCAAGCCGTGTAACGGGCTGCACGCTGGCAGTTTGGCGCAAAGGGAAAGCTGAAAGCCGCAGAGTGTCTTGTAAACAGGCATATCCCGCTAAGCTCATCGCGCAAATCCTCATTTTTGAGAGAGCCTCGCAGTTTTTCTTTAGCGGGCCAATAAAATCTTAAGATTTAAAGATTATCTCAATTTTTTCTTAAGTAGCAGCTTTAGCGGTTGTCAGCTGGCGGCGTATGCACCATTGTCTGCTGCACCAGGAGTTCGTTCGTTTCCAAGTCGGGAATCGGCGTGCCCACCACTGAATCAATACCTTTCGCAAATCTGCGTTCACGTTGAGCCGCCATCTCGTCAACGCCCTGCATCAACTCTCCAAAAAGATCACGACTTCTCATGCGGCCTCCTGCTGTCCATCGAGTACAGATACCCTGCCAATATCATCTGCTCCAACGTGAACGCTTCGCTCATGGCTGGTCCAGGCAGACCATACCTAGCACCGCAGGTGCTGTCGTTAGGACGTTTCCCAAATGCCATACTCCTCTTTCCTGAATGATCAGATCCTTCTTTGCAGAGGACGACGAGTAAGGAGGTTTGAATGAAAAAGCCCCGCGTTTTTTTGAAACTTCCTACAGGCACAAAGCAACGAATTATCCTCGCGAAATGCCTGAAACACCGCGTCGCGATGGCGACAACACGGTCCATCAGAACTCCCCCAACAAAAGGGTTCTCACACATTCCCGGGAAACTGTAGGAGCCGGCTCGCTGGCGATTGACTCAAATGCGCCGCGTTTATCCAGTTCACGCGCGTTATCGTTAACGACCATCGCTGGCAAGCCAGCTCCTACAAGAGACCGCGTCCGAGTCGAAAACGAAGTGGCCCCCAAACCAGTGAAAGCCCCAACAAAAAGCCCCGCGCTTCTCTCGAAGGCGGGGCTTTTCGTTACAGCATCTAAACCTTAAGGCGCGTACGTCAGCAGCAACTCGGTCGGCACTTTGAAGTCCAGGGACATCATCACGCTCAACGCGGTAATGGTGAAGATCGAGAACACGAACAGCTTGCGTGCCCAGACCGTGTCATCCACTGCCTTGTAGCCGGTCCAGGCCATGTACAGCCAGTACATGCCCATGGCCGCGGCGACGGCGAGGTAGCTCATGCCGGCGTAGCCGCTGAAGGTCAGCATCAAGGTCGCCACGAGGAAGGCCAGGATGTAGATCAGGATGTGCTTCTTGGCCACCTGGATCCCGCGCTTGACTGGCAGCACCGGAATCGATGCGGCCAGGTAATCGTTGAAGCGAAAGATCGCAATGGCATAGGAATGCGGCATCTGCCACAGGCTGAACATCACCAGCAGGGTCAGCGCGGCCATGTCGAAGGTGTTGCTCACCGCGACGTAACCGATCACCGGCGGCATGGCGCCCGACAGACTGCCCACCAGCGTGCCGTGAACCGACTTGCGCTTGAGGTACAGGCTGTAGAAGCCGACGTAGATGATGAAGCCGATGACTGCGAACAGCGCGGCCAACGGGTTGGCCACCTTGTACAACAGCGCAACGCCGGCGACACCCAGGACGGTCGCATAGGCCAGGGCCAGCTTCAGGGAGATCAAGCCCTGGACCAGCACCCGGTTCTTGGTGCGTTCCATCTTCAGGTCGATGTCGCGGTCGATGCAGTTGTTGAACACGCAACCGGAGGCAACCACCAGGGACGTGCCGATCATGGCGGCCAGGAAAATGGCCAGATCGACATGCCCTTTGGAGGCCAGGAAAAATCCGCCTGCCACAGAAAGCACGTTACCGAAAATGATCCCCGGTTTGGTGATTTGGATAAAGTGCTTGAGGGACATGCGGACTTACCTCACTTCGCCATCATGAACGTGTGGATGCTGAACATGATCCACAGCGACAAGCCAACCAGCAGGACAATCACGATCGCGGCAAAGACAAACGCGATCACGTTGTTACGCTGCGCGGCCGAGCGGTCCAGATGGAGGAAGTACACCAGGTGCACCAGCACCTGGATGACTGCGAACGCGACGACGATCATCAGGGTGATCGACTTCGGCAGCGTCGGGTACATCACCAGACCGAACGGGATCAGGGTCAGGATCACCGACAGGATGAAGCCGATGGCGTAGGACTTGACGCTGCCGTGACCGGCATCGTGGCTGTCATGGCCATGTTGGGAATGAGCTGCGTTAGCCATTTACATAGTCCCCATCAGATAAACAACGGTGAATACGCAGATCCACACAACGTCCAGGAAGTGCCAGAACAGGCTCAGGCAGCTCAGACGGGTCTTGTTGGTCGCCGTCAGGCCTTTTTTCTGCACCTGGTACATCATGATCGCCATCCAGATCAGACCGCTGGTCACGTGCAGACCGTGGGTGCCGACCAGGGTGAAGAACCCGGACAGGAAGCCGCTGCGGTTCGGGCCGTAGCCTTCGGAGATCAGCATGTGGAACTCGTTGATCTCCATGCCGATGAAGCCGGCACCGAACAGGAAGGTCATGGCCAGCCAGCCCAGGACCTGCTTCTTGTTACCCCGGAAGAACGCCAGCATGGCGAAGCCGTAGGTGATCGAACTGAACAGCAGCAGAGCGGTTTCGCCCAGTACGTATGGCAGTTCGAAGATGTCGTGGCCCGACGGGCCACCCGCTACGTTGTTAACCAGTACCGCGTACGCCGCGAAGATCGATGCAAACAGAATGCAGTCGGTCATCAGGTAGAGCCAGAAACCGTATACGGTCATCTCGCCCGAGTCGTGGTGATGGTCATCATGCCCATGTCCATCGACATGGGTGTGTCCAGCATTGGTCACTAAGTTCGACATGGTTTAAGCCTGTTCCAACGAGGTTTCAACACGGGTGGCAGTGGCCGGGATTTTCCCTGCCGCGACCAGACGCTTGTGCTGCTCGGCTTCGATGCGCTCGATCACGTCGACCGGCACCATATAGCCTTGATCATCACGGGCCGCGTGGATCGCGAAGTAGATCACGGTGCCTGCCAGGCTAGCGATCGCCAGCCACCAGATGTGCCAGATCATCGCGAAACCGAACACGGTCAACAGCGCGCCCATGACCACACCGGTCGCGGTGTTGTTTGGCATGTGGATCGGCTCGTACTTGGCCGCAACCTTGTACGCGGTGCCGTTTTCCTTGGCTTCGGTGAACGGGTCGACAACGTCGGCTTTCGGCAGCACGGCGAAGTTGTAGAACGGAGGTGGCGACGAGGTCGACCATTCCAGGGTGTGTGCATTCCACGGGTCGCCGTGTTCGCACATGTTTTCCGGCTTGTTGCGGTCACGCACGCTGACGTACAGCTGGATCAGCTGGCAAGCGATACCGACTGCGATCATCACCGCACCGAACATGGCGACGTACAGGTACGGCACCCACTCAGGGTTGGTGGTGGCGTTCAGGCGACGGGTCATGCCCATGAAGCCCAGTGCATAGAGCGGCATGAACGCGACGAAGAAGCCGCTGATCCAGAACCAGAACGCTGCCTTGCCCCAACCTTCGTGCAGCTTGAAGCCGAACGCTTTAGGGAAGTAGAAGCCGAAGCCGGCGATGTAACCGAATACCGCACCGCCGATGATCACGTTGTGGAAGTGCGCGATCACGAACAGGCTGTTGTGCAGAACGAAGTCGGCACCCGGGATGGCCAGCAGTACGCCGGTCATGCCGCCGATGGCGAAGGTCACCATGAAGCCCAGGGTCCACAGAACCTGGCTGGTGAAACGCAGACGGCCTTGATAGATGGTGAACAGCCAGTTGAACAGCTTCACACCCGTCGGGATGGAAATCAGCATCGTTGCCAGACCGAAGAAGGCGTTGACGCTGGCACCCGAACCCATGGTGAAGAAGTGGTGCAGCCAAACCATGAAGCCCAGGATCGAGATCGCGCCCGATGCGTAGATCATCGAGTGGTGGCCGAACAGTTTCTTGCCGGTGAAGGTCGAGATGACTTCGGAGAAGATACCGAACGCCGGCAGGATCAGGATGTACACCTCAGGGTGACCCCAAGCCCAGAACAGGTTGACGTACATCATCGGATTGCCACCAAGTTCATTGGTGAAAATGTGGAAATCCATGTAACGGTCAAGCGTCAGCAGAGCCAGGGTAGCGGTCAGGATCGGGAACGAAGCCACGATCAGGACGTTGGCCCAGGTGCAGGTCCAGGTGAAGATCGGCATGTCCATCAGCTTCATGCCAGGGGTACGCATTTTCAGCACGGTGGCCAGGAAGTTGACCCCCGTCAGCGTTGTCCCCAGACCCGATAGCTGTAGCGCCCAGATGTAGTAATCCATCCCCACGCCAGGGCTGTATTGCAGGCCCGACAGCGGCGGATAGGCAACCCAGCCGGTCTTGGCGAATTCGCCGACGCCCAGGGACAGGTTGATCAGCACCACGCCGGAAACCAGCAGCCAGAAGCTCAGGGAGTTCAGGAACGGGAAGGCAACGTCACGCGCGCCGATCTGCAGCGGCACTGCAAGGTTCATCAGGCCGGTGAAGAATGGCATCGCCATGAAGATGATCATGATCACACCGTGGGCGGTGAAGATCTGGTCATAGTGTTCAGGTGGCAGGTAGCCAGGCGAACCTTCGGTGGCCATGGCCAACTGGGTACGCATCATGATGGCGTCGGCAAAGCCGCGCAGCAGCATGACCATGGCGACGATGATGTACATCACGCCGATTTTCTTGTGGTCGACCGACGTCAGCCACTCGGTCCACAGGTAGGTCCACTTCTTGAAGTAGGTGATTGCAGCGAACAACGCCAGACCACCGAGCGCGATCATGGAGATGGTCACCATGACAATCGGCTCGTGGAACGGGATCGCTTCCCAACTTAATTTACCAAACATCGTTTACTCCTCTGCCCCGGCAGCTGAATGCGAGTTCATGTCCGTAGCGGCCACTTCTTTCTCTTCTTTCTCGTGGTGCACCTTAGGACCCGGTTTCATGCCTTCGTACTTGTCGACGATGGTCTGGAACAGGTTCGGCGTAACCGAGGAGTAGAGCTCGACTGGGTTGTTCTGGCTTGGCTTGGAAAGGGCTGCGTATTCAGCTTGTTCAAGCTGTTTAGGTGCCTTTTTGACTTCGCTTACCCAGGCGTCGAAATCTTCCTGAGTCGTGGCGATCGCTTTGAATTTCATGCCGGTGAAACCAGCGCCGCTGTAGTTGGCGGAGATACCGTCCATTTCAGCGTTCTCGTTGGCGATCAGGTGCAGCTTGGTCTGCATGCCCGCCATCGCGTAGATCTGGCCGCCCAGAGCAGGGATGAAGAATGAGTTCATCACGGCGTCGGAAGTGATCTTGAAGTTGACCGGGGTGTGCGCCGGGAACACGATCTTGTTGACCGTGGCGATGCCTTGTTCCGGATAGATGAACAGCCACTTCCAGTCCAGCGCGACCACTTCGATGGTCACCGGCTTGACGTCGGATTCCAGCGGCTTGTACGGGTCGAGGGCGTGGGTCGACTTGTAGGTGACGTAACCCAAGGCAATGATGATCAGAACTGGAACAGCCCACACCGCGATCTCGATCTTGGTGGAGTGGTTCCATTTCGGGGTGTAGGTAGCGTTGGTGTTGGAGGCGCGGTATTTCCAGGCGAACAGGAAGGTCATGACGATGACCGGAACCACGACCAACAGCATCAGCAGCGTTGCGGTGATGATCAGGTTTCGCTCATCCAGACCAACCTGGCCCTTGGGATTGAGCAAGGTCATGTTGCAGCCTGACAGCAGCAATGTGCCGATCAGCGGCAATAAGCCTAGTAGTCTGGGGTACCTGTTTTTACTCATCTCACGACCTCTAAAGCAGCTTGCGCAATGCAGTTGGGTTTTGATCGCCAACACTTCACCCTGCCAAGGGTTGGCATTTTTCTTGGATTGAATAAGGGCATGCCCGTCGTGCGTCAGACGCGTTTCGACAAATCCTGGGCCTGCGGTGAGTTCTTATTCGAATTCGTGGTCAAAGGCCTTTTTACAGACCAATTCCATTTGGTGCGGATAGTTGGAGACTCCGACACCTGGGCATCGCATGAAGCCACCAGACTTCTCGACACCCTGTTTCTGCTCACGCCTGGTTAAGATTTGAGCAGTGCCGGGAATTCAGTGCGGGCGATTGTAGATATGTAACGTTTTATAAACCATGTCTCATCCCGAAATAATTTTTATCCGAACCGGCAACAATCATTAACCGTTTTCGCAAAAGTGGCGCATCTTATCGAAATTAATTCTCAACAAAAACACCAAAATTAGTAGGTCTTCCGCCCACAGTTCAGACAGTATCGGGTCCCTCTTCACTGCCCTTTACCTTGCCTGAGCCCCGATATGACGGGGGCTCTGGCTATTCGCCAAGCCGTGTTAAAACTGCCTGATTGCGCTCGGAACGGAAAAAACCGGAAGCCTGCAAATCAGCCCAATTTCGTTACGTTTCCATGCACCAATCCGGCCTCCTCGAAGGCCCTGCGACACCGGCTCTGTGACAACATGTCGCACATGTGTCGCACCCTTGGCTGTCACACATCACGGTCTTTTTATCTGGCCTCTGAAATGGCTCGGCAAGACAAAAAAAGCCCCGGTCCTCTCTGCGAGGAACGGGGCTTTTTTGTCCGACAATGCGTGGCGGCAGATGACCTCAGCGCAGCGCTTTGCGGTTACGCGACGTCAGCAATGGCACCAGCACCACGATCAGCACGAAGGCGACCAGCGCCCACTGCGCCAGCGACAGACCGAGGATCGGCGGGTATGGCGTGGAGCAGAAACCATCGACCTGGAAGCCCAACGGGAAGATCTTCGCCAGCGGCAACCCATCGACAATCGGTTGCAGCACATCGATGCCGCAGCTGACCGCCGGATAGAACTGCGTAAAGACGTGATGCCCGGCAACGCCTGCGCCTGCCAGCGCGCAGATCACCACCAGGGTTTCGAACGCCGTGATGCTGCGGCGGGTGTGCATGGCCGCGCCGATGAAGGCGAAGATCGCGATCAGCAGCAACGCATAACGTTGCAGGATGCACAGCGGGCAAGGCGCCTCGCCCAGAACAATTTGCATGTACAACGCGCCGCCGATCAGCGCCAGGCAAATGATGCCCAACAACACCAGGTAGCGCCGTTCACGCCCCAACCGCATGGATTCATCGCTCATCGCGTTTCCCTTCAAGATTTCCAGTGCCCGCCAGTCTACACGCTGGCCCGGACCTTTGAGAGTCTGGAGCGTGTCCGGGGGGATTCGGGGGAATAGACGACAAGGCGGTTAAGCAGGGATTAACTTTCTGGCTTTTTTCAGTTCAGGACCGAGGTGAAGCTATCGCGGGCAAGCCACGCTCCCACAGGGATTTGTGTCGATCCAGATTGATGTGAACGACACAAAACCTGTGGGAGCATGGCTTGCCCGCGATGAAGGCGACGCGGTGAGGCAGACTCACCGCGCCAGAGCCTTACTCCAGTGCCGCTGCCGGCCCGAAGAACTCGTAACGACTTTGCTTCTCCGGCACGCCCAGTGCCTTGAGGTGGCGTTTCACTGCAGCCATGAAGCCTTTTGGCCCCAGGAAGTAAGCGTCCAGGTCACGCTGCTCCGGCAGCCATGCATTCAACTGCTGCTGGCTCAACAAACCAACCTTGTGTGCCGCCGGGCTCACACCGTCATCTTCGGAGTAGCAGTAGAACCGCTTGAGTTGCGGGTGACGCTCGGCCAAGCCGTCGATCCAGTCACGGAAGGCATGCACGCTGCCATTGCGCGCGCAGTGGATGAAATGTACCGGCCGCTGGGTCTCCAGCGCCGCTTCGAGCATCGCCAGGGTCGGGGTAATGCCAACGCCGCCACTGATCAGCACCAGCGGTTTGTCGCTGGCGCTCAGGACGAACTCGCCCGATGGCGGGAACAACTGGATGCTGGCGCCGACATGCAATTGGTCGTGCAGGAAGTTGGAAGCGCGGCCACCGTCCTCGCGTTTTACGCTGATGCGGTACTGGCCCTTGTTCGCCAGCGCCGACAGCGAGTAGTTACGACGGATCTCTTCACCGTCGAGGATCAGTTTCATGCCGATGTACTGGCCGGGTTCCGCCACCAGGATCGGGCCTTTGTCCGCCGGTTCGAAGTAGAACGAGGTGATCTCTGCGCTCTCCTCGACCTTACCGGCCACGATGAATTCCCGCGCCCCGCGCCAGCCGCCGTGGGCCTGCTCCTTCTGGTCGTAGATGCTGGATTCGGCACCGATCAGAATGTCCGCCAGCTGGCCATAGGCCGCGCCCCAGGCCGCGATCACTTCAGGGGTGGCGATCTCTTCGCCCAGCACTTCGGCAATGGCCCGCAGCAGGCAGTTACCGACAATCGGATAGTGTTCCGGCAGGATCTGCAGGGCCACGTGCTTGTTGATGATCTTGGCCACCAGGTCGCCCAACTGGTCGAGTTGGTCGATATGGCGCGCATACATCAATACGCCGTTGGCCAGGGCACGCGGCTGATCACCGCTGGCCTGGTGGGCCTGGTTGAACAGCGGGCGGACTTCCGGGTATTCGGAGAGCATCATGCGGTAGAAGTGCGTGATCAGCGCTTCGCCACCGCTTTCGAGCAACGGTACGGTGGATTTGACGATGGCACGGTCTTGAACGCTCAGCATAAGGTGACTCCTGGTTCTCGGGTTGCTAACGGATTACCTATGCTTATCAGCTTCCATGCCAACTATTTAATCGTTATAAATCAATAAGATAAGAACTTAATAGTCATTAAGACACCACCTGATTTATAGTCATGTCGACTACACGGAGTCACTATGACTGCAAAACCCCTGCTCACTGCCCTGCTGCCCCTGGTCTCCGACCTGTCCCGCGAACTGCCCGAGGGCGAGCGTTATCGCCGCCTGCTGGAAGCCATGCGCGCCCTGCTGCCCTGCGACGCCGCCGCCCTGCTGCGCCTTGACGGTGAATGGCTGGTGCCGCTGGCCGTCGACGGCTTGAGCACCGACACCCTCGGTCGGCGCTTCAAGGTCAGCGAACACCCGCGTTTCGAAGCGCTGCTCAGCGGCCCCGGTCCGACCCGTTTCGCTGCCGACAGCGACTTGCCTGACCCCTATGACGGTCTGGTCGATGGCCTGGATGATCATCTGGAAGTCCACGACTGCATGGGTTGCCCATTGTTCATCGACGAGCGCCCATGGGGCCTGTTGACCCTCGACGCACTCGATCCGGAGCGCTTCGAGCCCATCGAACTGGATGCCCTGCAAGCCTTCGCCAGCCTCGCGGCCGCCACGGTCAACGCCGCCGAACGCATCGAGCGGCTGAACAACCGGGTCGAAGATGAACATCAGCGCGCCGAGGTCTACCGCCAGGCCAGTGGCCAGCAGAATCGCGAGATGATTGGCCAGAGCAAGGCCCACAAACGCCTGGTTGAAGAAATCAGCCTGGTGGGCGGCAGCGACCTGACCGTGCTGATCACTGGCGAAACCGGGGTCGGCAAGGAGTTGGTGGCCCAGGCCATCCACGCCGCCTCGCCCCGCGCCGACAAACCGATCATCAGCCTCAACTGCGCCGCGCTGCCCGACACACTGGTGGAAAGCGAGTTGTTCGGCCATGTCCGCGGCGCCTTTACCGGGGCGATGAACGACCGCCGTGGCAAGTTCGAACTGGCCAATGGCGGCACGCTGTTTCTCGATGAAGTCGGTGAGTTGTCGCTGACCGTGCAAGCCAAGTTGCTGCGGGTATTGCAGAGCGGTCAGCTGCAGCGACTGGGTTCGGACAAGGAGCATCAGGTGGACGTGCGCCTGATCGCGGCGACCAACCGCGACCTCGCCGAAGAAGTGCGCAGCGGCCGTTATCGCGCCGACTTCTACCATCGCCTCAGCGTTTATCCGCTGCTGGTGCCGGCCCTGCGCGATCGCGGGCGCGATGTGCTGCTGCTCAGCGGTTACTTCCTGGAGCAGAACCGCTCGCGCATGGGCCTCAACAGCCTGCGCCTGAACAGCGACGCCCAGGTCGCGCTATTGGCCTACGACTGGCCCGGCAACGTGCGCGAGCTTGAACATCTGATCGGCCGCAGCGCCTTGAAAGCCCTGGGCAATTGCAAGGATCGGCCGAAGATTCTCAGCCTGAGCGCCGCCGACCTGGACTTGCCCAATGCCAGCATTGAAGCCGCTACCGAGCAGCCCGCTGCCACCGTCACGCCGGTGGTGACCGGCGATTTGCGCGAGGCGACCGAAAACTATCAGCGCCAGTTGATCGGTGCCTGCCTGGAACGGCACAACAACAACTGGGCAAGCGCGGCCCGTGAGCTAGGCCTGGATCGGGCGAATCTTGGGCGGATGGCCAAGAGACTGGGTATGAAGTGAGGACCCCTTCGCGAGCAAGCCCGCTCCCACATTTGGAATGCGATCAACTGTGCGGGCAGGCTTGCTCGCGAAGACGAACTACCATTCACCCGAATAGCTAAAGCCTGCCCTGTACGAGTCGATAACCCGGCATCGATAGCTTTTGGCGATTGTTCACTCGCCCATCACCTTTTTCCACAGAAGGTTTTTATGTCCACCACCAAAGCCCGCGCAGACTCACTTTCGCTTCTGCTGTTTACCTTGCGCAGCGGCAAGCTGATGGCGATCAACCTGCTCAAGGTCAGTGAAATCATTCCCTGCCCGCCGCTGACCAGGCTGCCGGAGTCGCATCCCCACGTCAAAGGCATCGCCACCCTGCGCGGTTCGTCGCTGTCGGTGATTGATCTCAGCCGTGCCATCGGCGAGCGGCCGCTGGAAGACCCGAACGGCGGCTGCCTGATCGTTACTGACGTCAGCCGCTCCAAGCAGGGCCTGCACGTGCAGGCAGTGAGCAAGATCGTCCATTGCCTGACTACCGACATCCGCCCGCCGCCCTTCGGCTCCGGTGGTTTGCGTGCCTACATCACCGGCGTGACGTCGGTCGATGGCACCCTGGTACAAGTGCTGGACATCGAAAAAGTCATCCACGGCATTGCTCCTGCCCAAATCGAAATGGCGCCGACCGAGCTGAGCATGGAAGACGCCGAGTTGCTCGGCAACGCGCGCATCCTGGTAGTCGACGACAGTCAGGTCGCCTTGCAACAATCGGTACACACCCTGCGTAACCTGGGCCTGCAATGCCATACGGCCCGCAGCGCCAAGGAAGCCATCGACTGCCTGCTGGACCTGCAAGGCACCGCGCAGCAGATCAACCTGATTGTCTCGGACATCGAAATGTCCGAGATGGACGGCTACGCCTTCACCCGCACCCTGCGAGAAACCCCGGATTTCGCGCATCTTTATGTACTGCTGCACACGTCGCTGGACAGTGCGATGAATGCAGAGAAAGCACGACTGGCCGGGGCCAACGCGGTGCTGACCAAATTTTCTTCGCCGGAACTGACCCAGTGCCTGATCACTGCGGCCAAGGCGGTTGCCGAACAGGGTTACTGAGTGCTGACGGAAGAATTCTGCTGGCTGATGCGGCGCGACCTCTCAGTCGTCGTGCCGCCCGCCGATTGGCCAGCCGGCCTGCAACTGAGCGAATACCGCCCCGAACTGGGCGCCGCCGTGCACCGGTTGATGGAGTTCGGTTATCTCGACGGCGGCGGGCGTGTCGCCGCGCTGGACATGTGGCAACGGCAGTTTGAAACCGATCCGGAATATGACCCGACCCTGTGCTTCATTGCCTGGGATGCCGAAGGCGTGGTGGGCGTGTGTCAGTGCTGGACCAGTGCCTATATCAAGAACCTAGTGGTGCACCCGCGGTTTCAGGGCCGGGGGTTGGGGCGCGCACTGTTGTTGCAGGCGTTCAAGGTGTTCCAGCAGCGGCGCGAAGGATTTGTGGATTTGAAGGTGCGCGAAGACAACCATAGGGCGCGGCGGCTATATGAAAGCGTCGGGATGCATGCCGTTCGCCGAGAGCCGGTTCCGGTCTGATACGCCGCCTTCGCGAGCAAGCCCGCTCCCACAGGCTCAATGCAGTCCTTTGTGGGAGCGGGCTTGCTCGCGAAGAGGCCGGCACATCCACTCCAAAACCGTCAGGCATACTCCACCCTTGGCCATTGCACATCCAAGGACGCCAGAACCATGAAAGCAGCAACCCTGACGTTTCTCTGCCTCACCGCCTTCACCTCTCTGGCCCACGCCTCAAGCCCTGATGCCTGGGCCACCTACGACAAAGCCGTACTCGTCAGTTGCACCAAGGCCAGCGGTCTGAAGGACGCCAAACCCGTGGGCAACGCCGCGCAGTTCGATGACCGGGTCGGCTACACCGCACTCCTGCTCCAGGGCCAGTACCCGCAAAAGCACATGAAAGGCGCACAAGGCACCGAGCTGTGCCTCTACAACAAAAAGGGCAAGACTGCGTACGTCACCGAATGGGACTCCATCCGCCCGACCGGCAAGGCGAACTGAGTGGCGCATGATCAGCTTCGATAGCGGCCTTTACAGCGGCATCATGAAAGAACGCAGATCCCTTGTGGGAGCGGGCTTGCTGGCGAAGACGGCAGATCAGGCACCGCGGAGCTGAAAGCTCAGCGCTTGCCCATCGACCGACGAGTCCCCGGCGGAGCCATGCCCGGCGTCTTGGTGTGGCCGTTCTTGGCGCCATTTTTGTACCACGGCTGGTTCGAGCCCTTGGCGGCCGCCAGCTCACCCGGCTTGAACGGGAATTTGAATGCCGGGATCCCGGCTTCGGTTGCGCTGTCGGCGCTGGAGTCGACGCTGTCTGGCAGCTCTGCCTGCACGTCGCTCAAAGCGTCGGCTACCGGCGGTTGTTTCGGGGATGTCATGAAAGCTCCGGGTGGTGCGCAAATTGTCGGGCCCAGTGAGCGAGCCGCGAAAGGCCGCAGTATAACTGGATGACGCCCGGCAAGCTGCTAGCTTGCAACGACCGCTGGGCGACTCGCACAAATCCCGCGAAGAATGTTAGCGTGCTCACCATTATCTCCGTCCGACGAGCCCGCCTCCCATGAAAAAGACTGTCCTGGCCTTCAGCCGCGTCACTGCGCAAATGGTCGAACGCCTGCAACAGGATTTCGACGTCATCGTGCCGAATCCGAAAAACGGCGACATCAGCGCCCAATTCAACGAAGCCCTGCCCCACGCCCACGGCCTGATCGGCGTCGGTCGCAAACTCGGCCGCGCCCAACTGGAGAACGCCGCCAGTCTGGAGGTGGTGTCCAGCGTCTCGGTGGGCTACGACAACTATGACGTGGCGTATTTCAACGAACGCGGAATCATGCTGACCAATACGCCGGATGTGCTTACCGAAAGCACCGCCGACCTGGCATTTGCGCTGCTGATGAGCAGCGCGCGCCGCGTCGCCGAACTGGATGCCTGGACCAAGGCCGGACAATGGCAAGCCACCGTCGGTGCGCCGTTGTTCGGTTGTGATGTGCATGGCAAGACCCTGGGCATCGTCGGCATGGGTAACATCGGTGCCGCCATCGCCCGGCGCGGTCGATTGGGGTTCAACATGCCGGTCATCTACAGCGGCAACAGCCGCAAGACCGACCTGGAACAGGAGCTCGGCGCACAGTTTCGCAGCCTCGATCAACTGCTGGCCGAGGCCGACTTCGTCTGCCTGGTGGTGCCGCTCAGCGAGAAAACCAGACACTTGATCAGCCATCGCGAACTGGCGCTGATGAAGCCGAGCGCCATATTGGTGAACATCGCCCGTGGCCCGGTGGTGGATGAGCCGGCGCTGATCGAAGCCCTGCAAAACAACCGCATTCGTGGTGCCGGGCTGGACGTGTACGAAAAAGAACCGCTGGCCGAGTCACCACTGTTCCAGCTGAAAAACGCCGTGACCTTGCCGCACATTGGCTCGGCCACCCACGAGACCCGCGATGCGATGGCCAATCGTGCCCTGGCCAACTTGCGCAGTGCCTTGCTGGGCGAGCGGCCACAAGACCTGGTCAATCCGCAAGTGTGGAAAGGTTGATAGAACCCGGGTACGTCTTGGCAGATGTACCCGCCCATTAAAAAACCTGAATAACCTTTCCAGTCACTCCCGTACTTCATCAAATAAACAATCGAAACAACCTGCAACGCAAGGCTTTCAACAACTTGCGGTCACCGACTATAGACTCCGATCAAGACAAACGCACTAGCCATGCTCTCGGAGAACGATCACATGTACAAAAACACGACCGCAGACATAATAAGACGAAGCAAACTAACCATTGTATTGCTGGCGACGCTTTTCGGGATCATGACCCTCATCAACAACTTCACCGACTATACGGCATACGCCGAATACATCGGCAGAATCATCAGCATGAGCGCGACCGAAGGCAATGAATCCAGGCGCTACCGGGCGATCAGCTCAGGTCTTTTTCATCATCGCTTCTACTGGGCGATAATAACACTGGAGACCATATTCACATTGAGCTGTCTGATCGGGACTTATCAGCTCTATCGAAAACTCGATGCACCGCACAATGAGTTTCACGAAGCGAAGAAATTCGCCATCATTGGTTTAACCACCGCAATCTTTGTTTACCAGATGTTATACGTAACGATACTCAACGAATGGTTCGACCTGGAGTATTCCGCTCAACGCAGTGCTTTTGACTGGGCACGAAACAATATTGAATATATGTTTCTCGGCCTGATCTACCTGGTAGCGGTAAAGGATAGTTGAACGGCATGCGATTCATGCCAGTTTGCCTGACACCGGGCTGGCGCTCGCCCTGGCCTTGCGAAACACCAGCACGTTACCCAGCATCACCATCACCAGCCCCACCAAAGCCGGTGCCGTCCATTGGTAGCCCTCGGCAAACGCCGAGACATTCAGCGCCACCACCGGAAACAGCACAGTGCAATAGGCCGCGCGCTCAGGCCCCATGCGACCGACCAGCGTCAGATAGGCGGTAAAACCGATCACCGAACCCGGAATCACCAGGTACAACAGTGACCCGATGTAACGCACGCTCATTTCCATGTCGAATGGAATGCCTTTGACCAGGCACCACACCGACAACATGGCCGCCCCGTAGGCCATGCCCCAGGCATTGGTGGTCAGTGGCTTGAGACCGGCCTTCTGTTGCAGGCTCGAGAGCATGTTGCCCGCCGAGAAACACAAGGTGCCGCACAGGGCCAGGCCAAGGCCGAGCAGAGTTTCCGGGCTGGCGGTATGCCCAGCCAGTTCCGGCCAGAACAGCAGTCCCAGCCCAAGCAGGCCCAGCGCACCGCCCATCAGCACGTTGCGGGCGATTTTCTGACCGAAGAACACCCGCGCGTTAAGCGCATTCCACAGAGTGGCAGTGGAAAACACCACGGCCACCAGACCACTGGGGATCCACTGGCTTGCGGTGAGGAAACACATGAAGTTGACGCAGAACAGGCACAGGCCCTGAGCCAGGCAGATCAGGTGCCCGCGACGGTTCATCACTTGCAGGCGTCGGCTGAGCAGCAGGATCACGAACAGCACCAGCGCAGCGAGGCCGAAGCGATAGACGATCGACACGGGAATGGCCACCACGCCCAGCTGCCACTTCAAGGCAATCCAGGTGGTGCCCCAGATCAGCACGGTCAGCAGGTACAAAGAAAGGTTCATGACAAAGGCTCCTCGACAGGAGCCCAGTGTCCGGCGCCACGCCTGGGCGCACTTGCATAAACTTGCGCTTTTGTCTGGCGACAGGCTGGCAGGCGCACGCCTACGGGGTAGGATGCAAGGCGTTGGATGCAGGTGTTAGAGAGCAACGATCATGGCTGCACTGGATACCCTACAAGTCTTTCAAGCCCTCAACCGTTCGCCGAATGCTCGCCTCGAGCACAGCGCCGAGCTCGGTGACGGCTTGTCTGCGGCCTTGTGGAGCAATCACCACGACGCCCAGGAATATGAAGCGCCCAGCCACCACACGCTGTCCTGCTATCTCGCTGGCGGCACCGGCACCTTTCGCCGCGACCAGCCCGGCAACAAGGGGGGGCCGGACAAACTGTGCATCCTGCCGGCCGATCACCAGTCAGGCTGGGTGATCAACGGCGATATTCGCCTGGCCCACCTGTATTTCAGCCCCGAACAGTTTGCCCTCGGCTGCGTCACCCTGCTCGATCGCGAACCACGGGAAATGCAGCTGCGCGAGCAGACCTTTCTCGATGATCCACAGCAGGCGCTGCGCTTTCGGCGGTTGATCGCCTTGAACTGGGACGAGCCGGGCGAGCGTCTGCTCACCAGCAGCCTGGCTCACGAACTGCTCAGCCATGCCCTGCTCAGCCAGGTGAATATGCGTCAGGGCCTGCGCCTTAAGGGTGGGTTGGCCGCGCATCAACGTCGGCATCTGGTGGAGTTCATCGACAGCCATCTGGACGAGGCCATCAGCCTCGGTCAGTTGGCGGCGTTGTGCGCGCTGTCGGAATACCACTTCGCGCGGATGTTTCGCGAGAGCTTCGGCTTGCCGCCCCACCAGTACGTGCTGGCACAGCGCCTTGACCGGGCGCGAGCGTTGCTGCGCATGACCTCGCAGCCGCTGGGGGAGATTGCCCTGGCTTGCGGCTTTTCCAGTGCCAGCCACTTCACAAACCGCTTTCGCCGGGCCCTGGGAGGAACGCCCGGCGAGTATCGACAGGCATTTTTGCGCTAGCCCCGTTTTTTTATCGCCTGTACTGCCGCCTTCGTCGGATCGCCGCCCGGACCAAGCCCGCTCCCACAGGTTTGGTGGTGCTCACCTGTTTTGTGGCTACCCTGCTCCCCTGTGGGAGCGGGCTTGCTCGCGAAGAACGATGACGCGGTCTGTCGTCAGAACTCCAAAGTGCTCGACAACGTCACCTGCCGCGAATCACCCATCGACACAAAGAACCGGCTCGCCGCCGAGGTGTAATAGGTGCGGTCGAACAGGTTCTTCACGTTGAGCTGGAACTTGACCTTCTGCCCTTCGACCCTGGTGTCGTAGGTGGCGAACGCATCGGCCACGGTGTAGCTCGGCAATTCGAAATCATTCACGGCGTTACCTTGCCTTTCACCTACGTAACGCGCCCCGGCACCGACCCGCAACTGATCGCCGCCAACAATGGTGCCAAAGTCATAGACCGCCGACAGCGAGCCGCTGTTCTTCGCCACGTTTTGCAGTTGATTGCCTTTGTAAACCGGGTCTTCGGTGACTTCGGCATCGGTGTAGGCGTAGCTGCCGATCATGCTCCAGCGATCGGTGAGCTGACCGCTCAAGTCCACTTCCAGGCCACGGGAACGCACTTCGCCGGCGGCGCTGTAAATCGTGGTCGGGCCTTCGGCGTTGGCCACCAGCACGTTGCGTTTCTTGATGTCGAACAACGCAATGTTGCCGGTGACGCGCCCCGGCAGATCAAGCTTGGCACCCAGCTCCCAGGACTTGGCTTCTTCCGGCGCGATGCTGCCGTCCAGCACGGTACTGCTGCCGCTCAACGGCGCGATGGTCGAGTTGGGTTTGAACGACTCGGTGTAGCTGCCGTAGAACGACAAGGCATCGGTGTACTTGTACACCAGGCCAGCACGCGGCACCCATTTCTGCCCGTTACTGTCGGTGTTGGCGTGGAACGGCACGCCTTTGCCAGCAAATTGGTCGTACGCCTGGAAGCGCGCGCCGGCCACCAGAATCCATTGCTCGTTGAGGTGGATGGAATCCTGCAGGAACACCGAATCGCTGCGCAGCTCATCGGTCTGCGCGCTATCAGCCGCGCTGACGGTGGAACCCGGCACTTCCTGGCCATACACCGGGTTCACGTAGCTGAACGTGGTGCGACTTTTCTGGCGGATCAAATCTTCGCGAAAAATCTTGCGGTACTCGTCATCGACGCCGAACAGCAGGTCGTGCTGCATGCCGAGCACATTCACGTTGCCTTCCAGGCTCGCGGTGGTGAAACGGTCGGTGCTGATCGCGTTTTGAGTACCGTCCATGCTGCGGGTCAGGGTGCCCTTTTTGGTGTCGATGGCGGTCACGCGCACTTGGCTGGCGTCGTAGGTTTCGCGGTTCCAGCTGTAGCCGAAATGGGCTTTCCAGTTGTCGTTGAGTTCGTGATCGGCCTCGAAGTGATAGAGGTCCGAACGCCCTTCCATGTTGTTGAACGGCTCGTCGAGACGCTCGTTGCGCGAGATGTCCAGCGGATGGTTGGTCCGTGGATCGATCAGCGTGCCACGGTCGAAGGGTGTGAGGAATTCGCGGTGCTCATAGGCGAACAACAGCTTAGTGCTTTCGCCGGACCACGCCAGCGATGGCGCGATCAAGCTCTCGCGATGCACGCCGAAGTTACGCCAGTAATCTTCGTCTTCGTGATCCAGCACCATGCGGTAGGCCAGTCCGGAATCGCCGAGGGCACCGGTACTGTCCAGGCTACCGCCGCTGCCGTTCTTGCCGTCGCCATAGCTCGAGCCGCGCAAGGTCAAGGCGTTGTACTGCTCGAGCTCGGGCTTCTTGCTGACCATATTGACCACGCCACCCGGATCCTGGATGCCATAGAGCAGCGAGGCCGGCCCTTTGAGCACTTCGACCCGATCCACGCTGGCGTTGAGGCCCCGCCCCTGCACGATCGGCATCCCGTCACGCATGATCGAGCCATTACGGTTGTCGCCAAAACCGCGGACCATCACCGAGTCCTGAGTGCTGCCCAGGGTGTTGGCCTGGGTGATGCCGCTGACGTTGGCCAGGGCGTCATCAAGATTGCGCGGGGCCTGGTCGCGGATGACCTGGGCCGGGACGACATTGATGGTCTGCGGGATCTCCTGAACGGGAGCCGAGGAACGCATCACTGAAGTGGTGGGAGGCGGCTGGTAACTCATGGACTCATCCATCACCGAGGTGATGGTGGTCGCGCCCAGGTTCAACGCACCCTCAGTCGGCCGTGGTTCCAGTGCAATAGTGTGGCCGTCGGTGCGACGGAACGTCAGGCCCGAACCGGTGAGCAGGCGTTGCAGGGCCTGTTCGGCGCTCATCTGGCCATTGATTGCCGGCGCATTGAGTCCGTAAGGCGCTTCATCGGTGTAGACGACGCTGATGCCGGTCACCCGGCTGAAATCACTCAGGGCCTGGGGCAGCGGTTTGGCGGCCAGAGAAAAACTGAACTGTGCACGCGGCTGACGGTTGCCCGTCTCTGCAGCCAGCGCCACGCTCAGCGGCAACAACGCCAATGCCGAAAAGCTCAGCGCAGAGACACCCAACCATTGTTTGACCGAACCCGATTTTGCCCTGGACTTCATGACTCATGACCTGTGTAGAACCGCAACGGATGCGAATGACTCGCAGTTTCAGTCACTACACGGATGGCAATCGGATTTACCTCAGCAAAAATTTGAAAATATTTTTATTCGGGGGTGATGTGGTGTTTGAACTGGCCCCTTCGCGGGCAAGCCCGCTCCCACATTTGCAATGCATTTCCCTGTGGGAGCGGGCTTGCTCGCGAAGGGGCCGGCAGCTTCAACGCAAAATAATCAGATGCCCCAACACCTGATGCTGCTCAAACCCCATCACCCCTTGCAACGAACTCAATACGGCCTGCGGATTCCTGCTCGGGAAGCTGCCACTGACCCGGCGTGCCGCCAGTTCATCATTGAGCATCACGATCCGCCCCGGGTAATAGCGCCCCAAATCCCGCACCACATCGGCCAACGTCGCCTTGTAGTAATTGAGCCAGCCCTGACGCCATGCCAATTGCGCTTCGCTATCCACCGCGTGGAGTTTCTCCGCCGAGCCTTCGCCGTAGGCGACTTGCTGGCCGGCGGTGAGGATTTGCTGTTCGGCGTTTTTGTCCGCCGTCACGCCGACTCGCCCGGACAGCACCGTGACCTGTGCACCGCGGGGCTGCAAACGGACTTCGAACTGCGTGCCCAGGACCCGCACCTGGCCTTTTTCCGCTTCGACCACAAATGGTTGCCCCGTATGCGTCACGCTGAAAAAACCGGTGCCGCGACGCAATTGCACATGCCGCTCGCCGTGGCTGAAATCCACGGCGATGGCACTGTCGGCATCCAGTGTTACCTGCGACTGATCGACCAGGGTGACGGTGCGGATTTCCCCCGGTGCCGAGACGAAGTCCGCGCCCAGGTCATCGATCCAGCGCGATGGCTGCCAGCCTGTGCCGAGACTGATCATCAACAGCAGACACGCGGCCATCGCCAGCGCACCGGACCAGCGTCCGAGCGTGCTGCGCCGCGACTTGTCCATGGCGTTCAGATACCCCTGCAAGGCCAGGGCGTCCTCATCGGCGAGCGTGCGCGCCGGTCCTTCGCTCAGCTCCCACATGACCTGCGCCTGAGAATAAGCCTCGGCATGGGCGGGGTCGGCCTGCAACCAATGACTGAAAGCAGTCTGGTCAGCGCTGCTGGGCCGGTCATGCAACAGACTCAGCCAGGCCAGCGCTTGCTGCTCCTGAGCGGGCGTCGGGGTGACGCGTTCGAAGTTGTTCACGGTGCTTTCCCTGGCGTACGCGTTTCGGGTTCCCGAAGGCTCGCCTTGCAGGCTTCGAGGGCGCGCATCATATGTTTTTCCACGGCACTTTGGGACAAGCCCATGGCCTTGGCGATCTCGGCGTATTTGCGGCCGTGAATGCGATTGAGCAAAAAGATCTGCCGCGTACGCTCCGGTAACGCACGCAACGCCGCTTCAACGTGGCGCAAATCGTTGCCCGCCTCCAGTGCCGCTTGCGGTCCGCTGTCATGGCTGTCCGGGGGTTCCACCATCAAGCCTTCGCTGGCCCGGACCCGCGTGCCTTCACTGCGCAAATGGTCGATGGCGATATTGCCGGCGCAGCGCAACAGGTAGGTACTGAGTTCCTCGACTTGCACCAGCGGCCGCCGCCAGAAACGCAGGAACAAGTCCTGTACCAGGTCAGCCGCCGTCGCCCGGCAACCGACACGTCGACTCACCAGCGCTTCCATCTGCGAACGCTGGGAGAGAAACACCTGGAGAAAGTGCGCACGGTCACCGTGCTGTTGGTCGCGCTCGATATCGCGGGGTTCGGGAGGGAGAGTGATCATCGATTCAATACTGCGCAAACACGGCAATCGGACTGGCCAGCAGGCTCAGCCCGGCCAGGGACAAGGCCAGGTGCGGACGGTATGGCATCAGTAAAACCAGCAGCAATGCACTGAGCATCAGCATGCCGAACCACTGCACCAGGCCCGATCCCCAGCCTGCCGCCACCACTGCCGCCCACAACGACCAACTCAACAAAAGCCAGCCAAGCAGTTTCAGGCCGAAACGCCGACGCGGTGTCGGTTTATGCCCAAGCAGCTCGGCGTGATGCCGGTCCATCGATAAACACAGCGCGGTAAACCCGGCATAACAGAGCAACGCGGCGAGCAACATTCAGTTCGCCTCCTGTTCGAGCACCATCGATCGCGGGCGTTTTGTGCTGACGGCTTGAGTCCTTCCCGAGCGACGTATTTTCCAGGCCGACCAGGCGAAAAACAGGCCGCTGGCCAGGCATGCCAGATCGAACCCGGCCATGGCCCCATCGCTCTGCGCCAGCGACATACCCAGGTGATACGGCGTGGTCAGGGCGTTCAACAGCGGCACCGCGCCAAACAGCAACGCCGCAAGCGCCAGTTGCTCGACCCAGGCCGCACGCCCTCGGCGAAGCATGGCGTGCAGCAGGCTCAAGCCCCAGACGATGAAGAAACCGTTGACCTCCCAATCCGAGCGTCCGGCCATGGCCACCGGCAACAATCGATTGGCCCAGAAGTACGTCGCCACCGCGAGCATCAGCCCCGACATGCTGGCGATGTTCAGCACGTCCACCAGCCTAAGCTCCAAAGGCATCCCAGCGCTTTGGGCATGTTTGAGTTGACGTTTGCCGACCCAGATCACCATCCCGGTACCGATCATGGCCGTGCCGGCCAGGCCACACAGGAAGTACAGCCAGCGCAGCACCGGGCTGGCGAAATGGCCCATGTGCAGGCCGAAAAAACTGCCGGCAATTGCCACAGGCAGCGAGCGCTCCGGCGTCGCGTCCAATTGCCGGCCCGTTACGCCATCGAAGGTCACGGTGCGGCCGAAATCGTGAACCACACGGTCCGCCCCGTCGAACGCCATCACCACCGAAGCATTGGCATCGCCGGGGTGGTTCACCGTCACTTCTGCAACCCTGCCACCCGTTCCGAGCCGGTTAGCCTGCTCCAGTAAAGGCGCCAGGGACAGCAATTGACCTGGGTTGCCCACGGCTGGCCAGACTCCGGATTCAGGCAGCGCCTCTTGGTAAAAGGTTTGGGCGTTGTCCTTGTAAACGGCCAGGATGCCCGCCGGCATCACCATCATCATGAACATCACCAGGCTGCTGTAGGTGATCATCAGGTGAAACGGCAACACCAGCACGCCCACCGCGTAGTGCCCGTCGAGCCAGGAACGCCGGCCCTTGCGCGGACGAAACGTGAAGAAGTCCTTGAAGATTTTCTTGTGGGTGATGATGCCGCTGATCAGCGCCACGAACATCAACATGGCCGCGATGCTGGCCAGCCAGCGCCCCCACGGATAGGGCATTTGCAACTCGAAGTGGAAGCGATAGAAGAACTCCCCGCCCAGCGTCTCACGGGGATGCACTTCGGTGCCGGTCAGCGGATCGAGCAGTTGTTCGCCGTGTTGGCCAGGCTTGCCCGCTGCCGCTTCCCAGTGCACTGACAAGCCCTGCCGCCGGGCGCCGGGCAACTCGATCAACCAATGTGAGGCGCCCGCTGCGTGTTGCTCAAGATAGTGTTGAGCCACGGTCAGACTGGTTTCGGCGGAGACGGAACGAACCGGGATTTCCGGTTGCATCCAGCGGCTGGTTTCACTTTTGAAATAGGCCAGCGTGCCGGTCAGGAAAATCGCGAACAGCAGCCAGCCGAGAATCAACCCGGCCCAGGTGTGCAACCAGGCCATCGCCTGGCGAAAGCCCTCTTTCATGGACGGCCCATCCCGTGCGCCAGACCAGCCAGCGCTGCCAGCATCAGGCCTGGCACCATCAGACCGAACCAGGCTCGCCACGCACTGGCGCAGGCAAAGCACCAGATCACGGCCAGCAAGTACACCAGGAACGAAGTCATCATCCCGATCACCACCGCTTCGGCGCGAGCGCCAGGCAGCCAAAGACTGAGGCTGACACTGACCAGCGCCGCGACGAGGTAACCGCCAAATACGGCAGCAAGCACTCGTGAAGCGACCGCCAATCGATAGGAAACGGGAAGTGTGCGGGGTTTGGCGTTCATGGTTCGACCTGAAAACCGGGTGAGGCTACGACAGCGTCAGGGCCGGCAAGCCCGCAATATTAATGATAAATATTCTCATACGCAAAGAAGCTCGAATGAAGCCCTCTATTACGCCCGTCACAACTGGCTCAGCGATTGGTTGCGACGCAAACTCGGCTGTCCCGACGGCACATGCCAATCGCTATGGAATCCAAAAGCCACAGAAAACAAAACGGGCCTGCAATGCAGGCCCGTTTTCATTGGGAAGGCAAGTCAGGCTTCAGCCGTTTTGGGCAGCCTGCTCGTTTTCAAGAAACTCTTCTTCCAGCAGCTTGTCGGCGTGAGGCCTGCGCTCGAATGGCACCACGGCGGCGCGTGGTTTGCCGCGCAATTTGCCGAACAAGTGTTCAAGCGCGTGCTCGAGTTTTTCGGCTGCGCCGTCGATCGCCAGTTCCAGGTTGGCGGCTTTATGGGTGACAGAAATCGGTTGGTGGCCTTTTGGCCGCGCTTCCAGTTGGCAGCGTAAATCGTGGGGACCCGGCTTGTCGCCGTTCTCGTCCCGCAAGTGAACCTCGACCCGTGTCAGGTCCTCTTCGTAGCGTTCGAGCGTGCTCTCAATGGTTGTACGTACCCACTCCTCCAGTCGTTTACTGCTTTGAATATGGTTATCGCTATTGACTTGGATTTGCATAGTTCATCCCTTATTTCAGCTAGCTCGCGAGAGGCCGGTCAGCTAAGCCCTTGGGCGTCATCACCGTGACCTCTTGGTTACACAATCGGTCTGTACGCTGAACAATTCAACCCCTGTAAAAAGATAAATATTCATACGCAAAAAAAGCCGGACAACGAGCAAAAGCGCTGTTAATGTCGGGAGTTGGGTCGCCCTGCCTGGCAACCCGAATTCCTTACATCTGCCGCTCACCCAGCGGGTGCAGGCTGCGGAAAATCCCCGCTTCTTCCACCAGCCAGTCATGCACCGCACGCACGCCGGGATGGCTCAGCGCACCCGGTGCATAGAGCAGCATGTAGCGTTTGTGGTTTGGCACCGCCAGTCCGAAAGGCACGATCAACGCCCCGCGCTCCAGCTCATCGTTGAGCAGCGTTCGTCGGGCAATCGCCACCCCCATCCCGGCAATGGCCGCTTCGATCGTCAGGTGATTGCGATTGAAGGTATGCCCACGTCGCACATCCGCTCCCTCGAAGCCAATGGCGTTGAGGTAAAACTCCCATTCCGCGTACTCGTAGCTGCCGCGCCAGGCGGTGATGTCGTGCAGCAAGGGAAAGTGCATCAGGTCTGCCGGGCCGTGCAAAGGCGGACGGCCACGCAACAGGCCCGGCGCGCACACCGGAAAAATCTGTTCATCGAGCAAGGCTGTGGATAACAGGCCCGGGTAGCTGCCGTCGTTCAGGTCGATCGCCAGATCGAAGTCACCTTCATGCAACGGCACGCTGCTGTCCTCGGCCACCAGGCGCAATTGAATGTCCGGAAAACGCTGCTGCAAACGTGGCAGGCGCGGCGTCAGCCATTTGCTCAGGAATGACGGGATCGAACGCACCCGCAGAATCCCGCTGATCATGCCCGCATCCAGTCGCCGCAATTCCGCGTCGATGCTGCCGAAGGCCTCGTTGACGGTAATGGCCAGGCGCTGCCCCTCAGCGCTGAGCTCCACTCCGCGGGCGCGGCGGTGAAACAGGCGAAAGCCCAGGCGTTCTTCCAGCTGGCGGATCTGCTGGCTGACGGCTCCCGGGGTAATGTGCAGTTCCTCGGCGCAGCGGGTGAACGACAGGTGCCGAGCGGCACAGGCGAACACGTTCAGCCAGACATACGTCTGGGCGTGCAATTGACGGCTCATCGTTTAGTCCTGCTAAAGGATGTCTTAGGAAATTTCGTTGGTCACGTAGGACCTTGACGGGCAGTATCGCCGGAATTGCGCTTGTCCTACAAAAATGGCGGCGATTCCTCTTCCATTACTTGTGCAGGCTTTAGCATGGCTATCAGTGTTTTCGATCTCTTCAAAGTCGGCATCGGCCCGTCCAGCTCCCATACCGTTGGTCCGATGCGCGCTGCCGCGACCTTTGCTCAACAACTGCTCGAACAGGGTTTTCTGGCTGACGTGCGACGCGTGGAGATTCGCCTTTACGGTTCTCTGTCGGCGACCGGCGTCGGCCATGCAACGGACCGCGCCTGCGTCATGGGCCTGATGGGCGAATGGCCCGACCGCATCGATCCCGACACCATCGACAGCCGCATCCACACCCTGCGCGAGACCGGCAAACTGTGTCTGGCAGGCGTTGCAGAAATTGCCTTCGACTGGCAAACCGATCTCCTGCTGCTCAACGAAAGCCTGCCCTATCACCCCAATGCCATGTCTCTGACAGCCTTCGGCGAAACCGGTGAGCTGTTCGAGCAAACCTATTACTCGGTGGGCGGCGGCTTCATCATCGAAGCGGCTGAAGCCGAATCCGGGATCGCACCGGCCGGCGATGTGCTGCTGCCTTACGACTTTTCCAGTGCCGCCGAACTGCTCAAGTTGTGCAACGAGCACGGGCTGCGGGTGAGTGAACTGATGATGGCCAATGAACGGGCTTGGCGCGGTGACGCCGAGATCCGCCAAGGCCTGTTGCACATCTGGTCGGTGATGCGCGAATGCGTCGAGCAAGGCTTGCGCCATGAAGGCATCCTGCCCGGCGGTCTGAATGTTCCACGTCGAGCGGCGAAACTGCATCGCAGCCTGCAGGAAATCGGCAAGCCGAATGTCATTACGTCCACCTTGTCAGCAATGGAATGGGTCAACCTGTACGCCCTCGCCGTGAACGAAGAAAACGCGGCCGGCGGACGCATGGTCACGGCGCCGACCAACGGCGCGGCAGGAATTATTCCGGCGGTGCTGCACTACTACATGAAGTTCAATGCCGATGCGTCCGACGACGACGTGGTCGCGTTCTTCCTCGGCGCAGCGGCCGTCGGCATCCTGTGCAAGAAAAACGCTTCGATCTCCGGGGCCGAAGTCGGCTGCCAGGGCGAAGTCGGTTCCGCCTGCGCCATGGCCGCCGCAGGCCTGGCAGAGGTGCTTGGTGCCACCCCGGAGCAGCTGGAGAACGCCGCCGAAATCGGCCTGGAACACAACCTCGGCCTCACCTGCGACCCGGTCGGCGGACTGGTGCAAGTGCCGTGTATCGAGCGCAACGCGATCGCCGCCGTGAAGGCAATCAACGCCACGCAAATGGCCTTGCGCGGCGATGGCCAGCACTTCATTTCCCTGGACCGGGTGATCCGCACCATGCGTGACACCGGGGCCGACATGCACGACAAGTACAAAGAGACGTCACGGGGCGGACTGGCAGTGAACTGGGTGGAGTGTTGACCGCTTTGGAGGCACGTCGAGGTTTATTGCCCTGAAACGTGCAGAAAACGCGGCCCACTGTAGGAGCGAGCCTGCTCGCGAAAAACCCTCAGGCGCCGCGAACCTTCTGATTTGACGCGTTATCGTTCACGACCATCGCGAGCAAGCGCGCTCCTACAAAGGGATGGGTTGTCCGACAACCCATCCGGCATGCCCCTTGCTACATCCCTGATGCAAGCCATGGAATGGCCGATGGTCCGGTGTTGCGAACTAATCCCGATATCGACCGGTCAACAACTGCACGTTCAATCAGGCGGTGACGCATCATGGACAACCCTTTCCAGCTCATTACCGATGCCTTTGCAGCGGATTACCAGATCAACCTGAGCATTCAGGGCCTGGACGGCAGCATCATGCTGACCCTTTCCAACAGTGGCCACGTGGTGGCCAAACGCATGATCAGCGCCGAACAACGCAATGACCCCCAGCGCCTCAAGCGTCTGGTTCAAAGCATTCAATTCGGCATTGCCATCGAACAAGGCCACAGCGCCGTGACCATCCTCGAAGCCATGACCACCGGCAGCGCTCGGACCCTGCCGCCCCCTCCCGTCAAAGGGCGGCCGCGCCCTACGCTTGGGCTCTAGATTTCGCCCTTCTCGACCTCTGGATGTTCACTGGAACCCGCACCGATCTTGCGTTGCGGGTTCTCGATCTTCACCGAGGGAAATTGCGACGAAGCGTAACGCACCACCAGAATCGCAAACGCCAGCAGCAGAATCCCGCCGCACAGGTAGATGATCCCCAGGTCCGGCGGATTGTGGTGCGAAACGTTGGAAATCAGCAGCCGCGTCAACGCCGTAATCGCCACGTAGATCAGGAAGCGCACAGGCATGTGGTTGGTCTTGAAGTAAATCCCGACCATCGCCCCCAGTTCCAGGTAGATGAACAGCAACAAGATGTCATCGATCTTGATGTGCCCCTCTTCGATCATTCCGAGAAATTCCATCACCGCCGCCCACGCGGTCACCGCACCAATGGCGAACAGCGCCAGGTAGTGAAAGGTTTCGACGAACAGATTGCCCAGGGACTCGGCCAGTTCATGTACGTTCCGCCGCAGTTTTTCGGCCCAGTTGATTTTCACGATGATGCTTCCTTAGGTCGGCTCGACCGGATGATGCGGGTTGGACGTGACGGTTATTCTGCATGCAGAAAAAAGGCCAGCCCATGATGGCGAGCCGCTCTGGATTGCGCGCCGTGGCGTTTGGTCGCACCCGTGCAGCGCCTCACCTGACAAATGTCGAATCCGGTCTACATTAAAAAGCCACTACCCAAAAGACAGGGATTCGCTTATCCTTTCGCTGTATATAGATACAGTAGTCGAAACCGACAACCAATGTGAAGGCATGTGAGGTGGTGAATGGCCGTCGAAGTGGTATACCGCAGCAGCCGAGATCTGGAGCGCTTGTTCATGGATAAAGCCGAAGCTGACCGTCATGACAAAATGCTCGAACTGGCCGAATTGCTGGCTGAAGTGTTGCACAAAGCCGTTCCGTCCCTGACCGAGCAGCAAGTGGAAGAAGCCGGGATCTACATGGCGAAGAATCGAGATGTGTTCGCCAAGGCGTTCAAGAGCCAGCCGGACGCCCTGTCCGAACTGCTCAGCGCACCGGTCGAAGTTGCAGAACCTGTTGCAGCGGCCGAGGTTGTTGAAGCCGCCGAGCCAGTCACCCCGGCCAAGCCTGCCAAGGCTCCAAAAGCCGCCAGGTAAGCAAAGCCCAAATTGAACAGGCCCTGAGTCGAATGGCGCAGGGCCTTTTTCATGCCTGTGGAAAACTCATATCCAACTCAGCGATACAACACTTTCTCCGCCAAGTCATCGGCCACCCGGGCGGGGGAGCGTTTTTCCGCCTGGGCATGGGCGAACACCTCGGTCAGGCGTGAACTGATTTTCGACAGGTGCGCAGTGATGGTTCCCAGCTCTTCGCCCCGATGCTTGAGCGAGACATAAATCAAACCGCCGGCATTGATCACGTAGTCCGGCGCATACAAGATGCCCCGTCGTTCCAACTGATCGGCGACGTCCAGATGCGTCAGCTGATTGTTCGCCGAACCGGCCACTGCCGAGCAGCGCAGTTGTGTCACGCTGTGGCTGTTCAGCACCCCGCCCAAACCGCACGGCGCAAGAATATCGCAAGGTGTGCTGAGCAATGCGTCGTTGGCGATGGGGTGAGCCCCGAGTTGCTCCATCGCCAGTTGCACCTTGCCGTGATCGATATCGCTGACCAGCAGTTCGGCCCCGGCGGCGTGCAACTGTTCTGCCAGGGCATAACCGACGTTGCCCAGACCTTGAATGGCGACGCGCAGGCCTTCGAGGTTATCGCTGCCCAGTCGCGCCATCGCCGTGGCGCGAATGCCGGTGAATACGCCCATCGCGGCGTGCGGCGCAGGGTCACCCGCCGCGGTGGTGCTGGTGACGTGCTGGGTTTGCTGGGCGATGCAATCCATGTCCGCCACTGAGGTGCCACTGTCGATGGCCGTGATGTAGCGCCCGTCGAGCTGATTGATACAGCGCCCGAAGGCTTCGAACAGCGCGGCACGGTTGGCCACGTGAACCGGGCGAATGATCACCCCCACGCCGCCGCCCTGGGCCAGGCCGGCCAGTGCCGCCTTGTAACTCATGCCTTGGGCAAGGCGCACCGCATCCTCGACCGCAGACTCGTCGCTGGGATAGGCAAGGTAACGACAGCCGCCCAGGGCAGGCCCCAGGCGGCTATTATGAATGGCAATGACCGCCTTCAACCCGGTGGCCGGGTCGACGCTCAGATGCAGCGATTCAAGGCGAGTGCTTTGCATGAGAGCGAACATCGTAGGGCTCCCGAATCACTTCTTGTAGTCGCCAGTATAGGCTTGCGCCCAAAAATTGCAGAAGCGCACAGGAATAAGCACGGCCACGATGCAATCTTTCGGAAATAATCCGTGATCGCCCTTTTGCGGCACTGGACGAATGCCGGAGAGGGGGCTAAAACGAGGCATTGCCCGGAGATTTTGATGACCCCGCGCCAATCGTTCTTCGCCTGCCTGCAACGTTCACCGCCCGCGCTGTTCGAGGCGGCGTTGTGGATTGCGGCCGAGCACGACAGCGAGGTGGAGCCGCAAGCGCTGCTGGCCGATTTCCAGGCGTTGCAACAACGGATCAGCGGCGGCTTGCCGATGCTGCCGGTCAGTGAACTGGCCCAGCCGCTGTTGCGGCGCATGAACGACCTTGGCTTCGCCCAGGACGACTTCACACCCTTGCGCCCACAAGTGGCACTGCTTGACAAAGTACTGGAACGTCGACGTGGACAACCCTTGACGCTGGGGCTGATTGCGCTGGAGTTGGCCAGGGGCCTGGAGATTCCCATGGTCGGGGTCAACTTCCCCGGACATTTCCTGCTGCGGGTGCCGGGCGCCGATCATTTGCTCGATCCCTGCGGCGGCCGTCGCCTTTACCCCAACGATTGTCGGGAATTACTGCTCCGCCAGTACGGCCCGAACATCAAGCTCAGCGCCGAGCACCTGGAAACCGCCGAGCCGGTGCAGATGCTGCAACGGCTGTCACGCAACCTGCGCCAGTTGTACCTGTCCCACGACGATGTCATCAATGCCTTGATCGACGCCGATCGCGTCCTGGAGCTGGGCAACGCCAGTGCCACCGACTACCTGGCCCGGGCCAGCCTGTACCAGCGGCTGGACTGTCCGAACGCTGAGCGTTTTGACCTGGAGCACGCACTGCTGCTCAGCGACGATCCGATCCAGCGAATTCGCCTGACCGAACGGCTGGGGCATTTGCCGCCAAACGCCATTGTTCACTGATCACCAAACCTTGTGGGAGCGGGCTTGCTCGTGAAAGCGGACAGTCAGTCGACATCATTGTTGGCTGACACGACGCCTTCGCGAGCAAGCCCGCTCCCACAGGGGGTTGGAGTTGCGTCTGAGGGCGAGCGCACCTGGATGATCAGCAGCGCGGCAATGACTGCCGGAATCGCACAGAAGAAGAAAATCTGCTGCACCGGAATGTGCATTGCCAACAGCAGGCTGCCAAACAACGGGCCGAGGATCGAGCCGAAACGCCCTACCCCCAGCGCCCAACCGGTGCCCGTCGCCCGAACCTGCGCAGGGTAGAAATTACTGGCGAAGGCATTGAGGGTCAGTTGCCCGCCGATGATGCAGAACCCTGCGGCAAACACGCAGGCCACCAGGTAACGCGGATTGTCATGGTTCAAACCCAACAGTAGCGTGCAGACCGCCGCTGCGGCCAACACGCACGACAGCAGTCGGACTTTGCTTTTCAAGCGGTCGGCGATCGAGGCCATGCCTATCGCACCGACGGTGCCGGCAAACAGGAACATGGAGGTCACCAGGTTGGCCTCGTTGAGTTTCAAACCACTTTCCAGCAGCAGCGACGGCAACCAGCTGATCATGAAATACAGCAGGATCAGGCTGACGAAGAATGTCGCCCAGATCAGCAACGTCGGCCGTGCATAACCATTGCGGAATAACTCCACCACCGTCAGTTTGCCGCCCTGCTCCCGTTCGTTTTGTTCGATGGACGCGGCAGGTGGTTGCCAGTCCGGCAACATGCGCGCGGTGACTTTGTTCAAACGGGCATACGGCGGTGCATCACGCAACAGACGCGGCAGGGATTCGGGCAGCAACCAGAACAGAAACGGAAACAGCAGCAATGGCGTCACACCACCGGCGAGGAACACGGCTTGCCAACCGAAGCTGTCGATGAACCCGGCGGCGACAAAACCGCCCGCCGCGCCACCAAAGGAAAACCCGCAAGCGGCCAGTGTCACCATCAGGGTACGCAGGCGAGGTGGCGAGTATTCCGACATCAGCGCCATGGCGCAGGGCATCGCCCCGCCCATGCCGATGCCGCAAATGAAACGAGCGGCCATCAAGGTGTTCAGGGAATCGGCGAACACCATCAACACAGTGAGAGTGGCGTAGATCAGCACACAGCAGAGCAGAATCCGCCGCACACCGAACCGGTCCGCCAAGGGCGTCACCGCCAGAGAGCCAAGCGTCAGGCCTAGCAGGTTGGCGCTGAACACCGGTCCGAACGCGGCCTTTTCCAGTCCCCAATCCTGCGCCAGGGCAGGCACCACGTAACCCAGCACCTGCGCGTCATAGCCGTCAGTTACCAACAACAGGGCCAGGAGCAACAGGATCAGCCACTGATAACGGGACACAGGACGGGCATCAAGTGCCGCGCGAAAGCTGGCAATCTGGTTGTGCATGGCAAGGTTCCCGATTCTTTTTATGGTTTTGGCAATGCCCCCCTTGTGGGAGCGGGCTTGCTCGCGAAGGCGGCGGCACATCCGATAAAAATGTGACTGACAGACCGCTTTCGTCGGAACGCCGCCCGGAGCAAGCCCGCTCCCACATGGGGTTGGTGTAGGGCTTTAAGGCGTATCCGGCTGGTTCGCCGGATGCGCCTTGATGAACGCCGGGTGCGTCGCCGCCAATGCCGCCACTCGCCGGATCCGTGGATAAGCCTCAAGAGAAACGTTGAAACGCTCGGCCGCATACAGCTGCGGGATCAGGTAGACGTCCGCCAACCCGGGCTCGGCGCCGAAGCAGTAACCGTCATCACCGATCAACTGCTCTACCGTGGCCAATCCCTGGCTGATCCAGTGGCCGATCCACTCAACCACCTGCGGTTCGTCGTAGCCCGACTGGCGTAGTCGATTGAGCACGCTGACGTTGTGCAACGGGTGCACATCGCAGCCGATCACTGCCGCCACGCCGCGCTCTTGAGCGCGGGCAGCCAGGTCCCTGGACAGCAGTGGCACCTGTGGATAACGTTCCTCCAGGTATTCGATGATCGCGGGAGACTGGATCAGCAATTCGCCTTCATCGGTGCGCAAGGCCGGCACGCGGCCCTGCGGGTTGATGCCCAGATAAGGCGGCTGCCGATGCTCGCCGCCCTGCGGTGCGATCAGGTTGACTGGCAAGGATTGATAATCCAGGCCCTTGAGCGCCAACGCGATACGCACCCGGTACGAAGATGTCGAACGGTAGTAGGTATAGAGTTCCATGCCCCGCTCCTCTCAGCGTGCCGGCAACACTTTGCCACGGCATTCGCCGAAGCCGATGGAGGCGAAACCGTCACGGCTGCAACGGCCGCGCAGGATGATTTCGTCACCGTCTTCAAGGAATTTGCGCACCTCGCCCGATGCCAGCTCGATCGGTTTTTTACCGCCCTCGGTAATTTCCAGCAGGCTGCCGAACTGACCGCTCTCCGGCCCCGACAACGTGCCCGAGCCGAACAGATCACCGGCCTGCAATTGGCAACCATTGACGCTATGGTGCGCAACCATTTGCGCCACGGTCCAGTACATGTGCCGGGTGTTGCTCAGGGTCAGGCGATGGGCCGGCAGGTTCTGCTCACGCATGGCCTCGGTGAGCAGCAGGACTTCCAGTTCGATATCGAACGCGCCAGCGGCCTGATCGCGCTTGTCGAGCAGGTATGGCAGCGGCTGCGGATCGCCTTGCGGACGCGCAGGCTGGGCACGACGGAACGGCTCCAGCGCTTCGGCGGTGACAACCCACGGCGAAATGCTGGTGATGAAGCTTTTCGACAGGAACGGCCCCAGTGGCTGATATTCCCAGGCCTGGATGTCCCGTGCCGACCAGTCGTTGAGCAGGCAGAAACCGGCGATGTGATTGGCAGCGTCGCCAATGGCTATCGAGTCGCCCATGTCGTTGCCCTGGCCGATCCAGATGCCCAGCTCCAGTTCGTAGTCCAGGCGTGCGCAAGGGCCGAACGTCGGTTCGCTCTGACCGGCCGGCAACGTCTGGCCTTTCGGACGGCGCACGTCGGTACCGGACGGACGAATGGTCGACGCACGACCGTGGTAGCCGATTGGCACGTACTTGTAGTTCGGCAGCAACGGGTTGTCCGGGCGGAACAGTTTGCCGACGTTCTGCGCGTGTTCGATACCAACATAGAAGTCGGTGTAATCGTTGATTTTCGCCGGCAGGTGCATCTCGCAATCCGCCGCCAGCGGCAGCAGTTTTGCGCCCTGGGCTTCGATCTTGCCGTGCAGGGTGCTGCCCTCGGCGAACAGTTCCAGCAAACGCTCGCGCAACGCGACGCGAGCCTCGCGGCCCAGTTCGAAAAAGGCATTCAACTGGCCGCCACAGGTGGCCTCGACGGCAGCCTTCGCGGCGCCATCGAACAGCCCGGCCTCCAGGGCTGCTTGCAGATCAAAGATATGCTCGCCAATGGCCACGCCACTACGCGGTGCCGAACCGTTGAGGCTGAACACGCCCAGCGGCAGGTTTTGCAGCGGGAAATCAGCATGGCCGTTGGCGGATGCAACCCAGCTGCGAGTGATGGAAGTCTGCGTCATGGGTTATCTCCGGGTTGGGTCGAAAGTGGCGGGCAGCGTCGCCCAGCAAGCATCGTAAGTGTTTTGCAGTTGCGGGCAATCGAGGGCGAAACGGCTTGGGCGCAACACCTGGCTGGTCTCGAACATGAACGCCATGGTGTTGTCGATTTTCGCCGGTTTGAGGTCAGCGTTGATCGCTTTGGTGCACGTCTCCCCGTCCGGACCGTGGGCGCTCATGCAGCTGTGCAGAGACGCGCCACCTGGCACGAAGCCTTCGGCCTTGGCGTCGTATTCGCCCTGAATCAGGCCCATGTATTCGTTCATCAGGTTGCGGTGGAACCACGGCGGACGGAAGGTTTTCTCGGCCACCATCCAGCGTGGGGGGAAGATCACGAAGTCGAGGTTGGCCAGGCCGTGGACGCTGGTTGGCGAGGTCAGCACGGTGAAGATCGACGGATCAGGGTGATCGAAACTGACGGTGCCGATGGTGTTGAAACGGCGCAGGTCATATTTGTACGGCACGTTATTACCGTGCCAGGCAACCACGTTGAGCGGCGAATGATTGAGTTCGCACGCCCACAACTGGCCGAGGAATTTCTGCACCAGCGTGGTGGGTTGCTGCAGGTTTTCGTAGGCCGCGACCGGGGTCAGGAAGTCCCGCGGATTGGCCAGGCCATTGCTGCCGATCGGCCCCAGGTCTGGCAGACGCAGCGGCGCACCATGGTTTTCGGCGACGTAACCGCGTGCTTGCGGGTCGAGCAGTTCGATGCGGAACTTCAGGCCGCGTGGCAGTACGGCAATTTCCAGCGGTTCCAGTTCAAGCACGCCCAGTTCGGTGGCAATGCGCAGGCGCCCCAGCTCAGGCACCAGCAACATCTCGCCGTCGGCATTGAAGAACACACGCTCCATGGAACGGTTGGCGCAGTAGTTGTAGATGCTGATCCCGGCCGGTTTTTCTGCGCCCGAGTTGGCGGCCATGCTCACCAGGCCGTCGATGAAATCGGTCGGCTCGGCGGGAATGTCCAGCGGGTTCCAGCGCAGGCGATTGGGGGTCACGTCACCCAGTGGGCCGCCGGCCAGTTGCCGATCAAGCTTGACGAACGCCGGATGGTTGGCCGACGGCTGAATGCGGTACATCCAGGTTCGACGCGCCTCGCTGCGCGGCATGGTGAACGCCGTGCCGGAGAACAGTTCGGTGTAGAGGCCGTACGGGGCTTTTTGCGGGGAGTTCTGGCCGACGGGCAGTGCGCCGGGCAACGCTTCGCTGCTGAATTCGTTGCCGAAGCCTGACAGGTAAGCCAACGCTGGCGTCGTTGAATCGGGGTTCATGGAGCCTCCTGAACAGGGAGTCGGCCGTGGCCGCTCGCTCTGATGCAGAGGTCGAGGCACGCCCGAGTTGTTTTTATCGTAATTTGATTACGCATAACGTAATTTGATCGACATCCACCGTCAAGCTATAAAGACGCCAATTTGTTTCCGGATCACAGCGCCACCATGGAAAAAACCAGCGACAACAACGGTAAACAGAAAGTCCGCTCGGCCGAGGTTGGCACCGACATCCTCAAGGCTCTGGCCGAGTTGTCGCCCTCGACTTCTCTGTCGCGCCTGGCCGAACATGTGCAGATGCCGGCGAGCAAGGTTCACCGCTATTTGCAGGCCCTGATCGCCAGCGGCTTTGCCGAGCAGAACGCTGCCACCAACCATTACGGCCTGGGCCGTGAAGCCCTGCGCGTGGGGTTGGCGGCACTCAATAGTATGGACGTGCTGAAAGTCGCCGCCCTGCCGCTCGCCGAGTTGCGCGATGACTTGAACGAAACCTGCTTTCTGGCGGTGTGGGGCAATCAGGGCGCGACCGTGGTGCATATCGAACCGGCGGTGCGCGCGGTGACGGTGGTGACACAACTAGGCTCGGTGTTGCCATTGCTCAGTTCTTCGACAGGGCTGGTATTTGGCGCTTACCTGCCCGCACGTGAAACCGTGGACCTGCGCGATCAGGAGTTGCACAACAGCAGCGCCCACGCCTTGGCCGATCCGCAGGTGTACACGATGATGTGCGAGCAGATCCGTCAAAGGGGCCTGCATCATGTGCATGGGTTGTTGATGCCCGGCGTGGATGCCTTGTCGGCACCTGTGTTCAACGCGATGGGCAAGATTGCGGCAGTACTGACCGTGGTCGGGCCGACCTCGCTGTTTCACGCCGATGAAAACGGTCCGGCTGCGCAGCGCTTGTTGGCGGCCACCCGAGCGGTGAGTTGGCGCATGGGGTTCGATCCCGCCACGTCGCCCCTCTGAACGCAGCGGTTGTGCCGGCTACGCGTGCAATATCAACCCCATCTTCTTCGCCATGGCCACGGCTTGAGTACGACGTTCAACACCCAACTTGCTATGAATTCGCCGGGCATGGGTTTTAACCGTATGCAATGAAATGAACAGTTGCTCGGCGATTTGCTGATTGGAGTTGCCTTGAGCAATCAGGCCAAGCACTTCAAGCTCTCGTCCACTCAACAGGCTGGCGTCGGTGGTCATGTCCGCCGTTGGTGCCACCCCCTGTAATCGGCTGAGCAAACCAGGCTGGCGCAAAGCCAATTCGCGTAATGCCTGCTGCCCGTTGCAGCGGCTCACCAGCGCCAGTCCCGCATCGAGTGCAGCCTTGGCCGACGCAGTGTCGCCCGTCCGGTCCGCCACTTCGCATAGCGCCAGTTGCAGCTCTGTTTCCAGCGCCAACATGGCGTGCTGTTGTGCGTGATCGAGCAATTCCCTGAGCCGACCCAGTGGGTCTGGCGCCTGGTCCAGATGGGGTTGTGCCAACACCAATTGGTATTCCACCCGGGCAATCAGCTGAAGCGTGGCCGGTGGCGCCTGGCGCGCACGAGGCCCGCGATAGTGACGCAAAACACGGGTCAGCGCCTCACAGGCCAACTCCGGTCGCCCTTGTTGCAGCCAGAAATGGCTGCTGATCTGCAGCAGCACACTACGATAAACGGTATCGGGAATCTGCCGCTGCTGCATCACGCGCTCGGCTTCGCGCAGGCGATCAAACGCGTGGGCGTAATCGCGCTGATTCGCGGCTATCTGCGCTTGCCCAAGAAAGCCATACAGCGCGTGCTTGTCCTGGCTTTGCAGGCAATCCTCGAGGCCGGACTGGAAGAAACCGGCGGCCAACTCATCTTGTCCCTGACAGAGGGCCAGCCGTCCTCGCCGCAGGGCAATTCGCCCCAACAACGGCGTCGGTCGATCAGCCTGTCGGGACAACAGTGCAAAAACATCAGCCAACAAGCTCTCGGCGCGCCGGGACGCTCCGCGCAGCTCCAGCAACTGTGCGTGATCGAGTTCAAGCAGCCCTTCGAACAACAGCGAACCCTGGGCGCGCGCCAGACACAACGCCTCGCGATTGAACGCCTGTGCCGCATCGAGTTCGGCGTTGAGCAACGCCTGCTGGGTCAGGCCCGACAGGCACAACAATCGCGCCGGCCAGGCATCGACGCTCAACTCGCCCAGCGCATCGAGAAAGTGCGCGCGGGCCGCCTCCATGCGGCCTTGCAAATGCAGCAACCAGCCCTGTTGCGCCTGCCAGCGCGCCAGCAGTTGCCGCTGCAGCGCCTCCGTAGGCTGCGGGGTAAATCGTGCCAGTTGCTCGATGCACTCGGCGGCATGATCGAAGCGCCCGGCAAACAACAACGCAGCGGTAACCAGCCCCACCAATTGCGGCGTGACCAGGGTCAGCTCAGCATGCTGACGCTCGTGGAGTTTCAACAACAGACAGACATTTTCGCGCCGGAACAAATGCTCGAAACTGAAGTGCTGCAACAGGCTGACAGCGACTTCGTACTCTTGAGCCAGCAGCGCCTGCTCGAATGCGCCTTGCCAGTCTTCTTCGGCGCTGAACCATTGGCATGCGCGGCGGTGCCAGGATCGCCCCGCCGGAATCGGCTCTTCACGCATCGCCCGGGCCAGTGGCTCGAAGATCCGCAACCACTCGACGGAGTCTTCCCAGGGCTCGATGAAGCAGCCCATTTCCTGCAACGCGTGCAGCCACTGCGCGCCCTCCCCCATACCGAAAAGATGCTCGCACAAGCTGGCGTTGAAGCGTGGCAGATGAACCAATACCAGCCAGACCTCAATCAACTCCGATGGCAAGGTGTTGAACAACTCGTGTTGCAGATAATCGAGCAATGTTGCCGAACGCCCCTGCTCACCCGCCCACGGGCAACCATTGAGTAACGCGATCCGCACGCCAGCGCACCAGCCTCCGCTGCGCTCAACCACCCTTTTGGCGGTTTGTGCTGCCAGGGTCGGCTCGACATGACTGAGCAACTGCCCGACCTCGGCCTCGGTAAACGCCAGCGCCCGACCTTCGCACTCGTACAACTCATCATCCAGCAGCAGCCGCGGCCAGTTGCAGGCTGGTCGTCGACGGGAGCTCAGCCACCAGGTAACCGTCGGGCTGGCGACGGCCAACAGGCGATCGAGCATCCGGTCGAGTTCCGGGTTGGGTGCGCGACAGAAATCGTCGAGAAACAGCCAGGTCGGCGCCTGTAATCGTGCCAAATGCGCCAGCAGCCCCGGCTCGTCCGCCGAGGGCAGATCCAGCGCTTGCGTCAGGCGCAACAGAAAATCCGCCGCACTCAACGGCTGCCCCGCCAGCGGCAGCCAACAGACCCGACAGTGCTCCGGCGCTCGCAACAGGCATTCGGTGAGCAACGCGCTCTTGCCACTACCGGCCGGTGCACAAAGCAACTTCACCCGCGCAGTCGAGACCAGCATGGGCTCAATCAGCCGCTCGCGGGACAGATGATGGGACGACAGTCGGGGCAGGAAGCCAGGGCGGTCCAGACAGTGCGTCATTGCAGTCATTGTGGTGCGCCTTTTTTTATAATTCTGGCGCCACCCTAGCCCCCTCCCGAGCGCTTGTTGAAGAAGTATTCAACACACTGATCGCCCCCTATAAAAAAGGTGACCATGAAGTCACCCTTTTATGTAGGAGGCTGTAGGAAACCTACCTTACCCCCGTGCTACGCAAGGCCGCTGGTGTGTAGTCCCCCGCCTTTGCATCGATGTTGAATTCGAAACTGCGCTTCTCTTCGTTCTTCATTCCCAGGGCGATATAGCGACCGGCAATCAGGTCATACAGCGCTTCGACGGTGTAGGCCGGCACCTGGTGATCGTAGTAGAACTGGGCATGACCTTCGGCAACGCGCCAGAGCTGGCCACGCCCGTCGTAGTGGTCGGCCAGCGCCACTTGCCAGCTGTCTTCATCGATGTACATGTGGCGCTTGGCGTACACGTGCCGCTCACTCGGCTTGACCGTGGCGACGATTTCCCAGACCCGGTGCAACTCATAGCGAGTCAGGTCCTGATTGATGTGCCCGGCCTTGATCACGTCGGTGTACTTGAGGTCTGGCGAGTCGAGCTTGTAGCTGTTGTAGGGGATGTACATCTCCTTCTTGCCGACCAGTTTCCAGTCGTAGCGATCCGGCGCGCCGGAAAACATGTCGAAGTTGTCGGTGGTGCGCAGTCCGTCGGATGAGGTGCCGACACCGTCATAGGCTACCTGTGGCGCACGCCGCACCCGCCGCTGGCCTGCGTTGTAGATCCAGGCCTTGCGCGGTTCCTTGACCTGGTCGAGGGTTTCGTGAACCAGCAACACGTTGCCCGCCAGCCGCGCCGGTGCGGTCACTTCCTGCTTGAAGTAGTTGAGGACGTTATCGTCGCTGCCCGGTTTCAGATCGCTGAGCAACGACGGCACGGCGACCTCGTCCTTGAAGCGGATCACCGTGAAATCGCCATTGGACTGCGGTGTTGCCTGGGTGATGGTGCGCCGCAGATTGCCGCCGTGGTAACGGGTCACGTGGTTCCAGATCACTTCCACGCCGTTCTTCGGAATCGGGAATGCGTAGTAGCGATTGCCGGTGAAATTGGCCAGACCGTTACCGTCGTTGATCGGTGTTACGTTCAGCGCACTGCGCTTGGCCGACTCATAAATCTCCGTCGGCAATGCCACGGTACGGTGGCTTGGGTAGACCGGAATCCGGTAGGTCTCGGGGTAGCGCTTGAACATCGCTATCTGGCCGTCGGAGAGCTTGTCCTTGTACTTGTCGACGGTCGCCGCGGTGATCACGAACAACGGTTTTTCGCCGGCGAAAGGGTCAGCCAGGAAACCCTTGCTGTCCACCGCGCCCGCGTTTTTCGGGATGCCGCCGGTCCAGGCCGGAATCGAGCCATCGGCATTGCCGGCCTTCTCCGCACCGAGCGGCGTAAGGCTGGTGCCGAGCTTGTTGGCTTCTTCCGGCGATACCGCGGCCATCACGTTGGCGGTCAGCAACCCGAGGGTCAGCGCGCCCAGTTGCAACATTGTCTTGCGCATCGAAATCATCCTTATCTGCCAGATCAGAAGTTCACGCCAAAGCTCAACGCCACGAAGTCACGGTCGGTCAGGGTGTTGAAGTCCCCACCGAAAAAGTCGGTGTAACTGAGGCTCGCGGTGTAGGTGTTGCGATAGTCCGCATCGACACCGAGGCTGATGGCCTTGGCGCCTTCGTTGAACAGACCGTTGGGGCCAAAGCCTGAGACGTCGTGGGACCACGAGAGGTTGGGCCTGAAATTGATGCCGGCGATGAGGTTGTTGTAGTCGAGGATGGCCCGGGCGCGATAACCCCATGAAGTCGAGGTCACGAAGCCGTCGGTATCGCCACCGAATCCATACTGGCCATACACCGAGTCGCGGCCGTAGCGCAGTTTGGTGCGAGCTTCCAGACCACCGACACGAACCACCGCCGCCTCGCCGACCAGCGTCAGGCGATCCGCACCCGCGACCTGATCGAAGAAGTGCGTCAGGGTGCTCTGGATCTGCGTCACCTCCTTGCGGCGATAGCCTTTGTTGTCGGCCCCCGGTGACGTGGCAATGGGCGATGCTGCTCCACCCGCGATAGGGTTGAGCAACGCCAGGGTCAGGTCATTGGTGTTGACCTGCACCGGGGCGTTGGGGCGGTAGCTGATTTCCCCGCTCCATGCGGTGCCGGTGGGTAACGTGGTGGCGAAGCTGGCGCCGTAGAGGCGGATGTCCTCCGGGTATTCGAGGTAATACTGGCCGCGACCGAGCATCACACTTTGGGCCAGGCCTGAACCGGTGCCAGGCGCGATGCGGTTGGCGGTAGCGACGATCCCCGGAATGCTCGCCAGCGTACTGAGGCCGGCGGTGGTGGTCCCGACGCTCGGGCCGCGGCTGTGGTAGTTCAAGAAATACAGGCCGTATTCGGTGTCATCCCCCAGCCAGCGCAACGCCGTACCCCACTGCCCGGAATCCCGGGCATCGCGGTCGCCGCCACGGGGAACGATCACGCCCTCCTTGCTGACCTCGAAGCCCTGGCCAAAGGCAGCCGCAATCGGCTGCAACGGTGCAATGGCCGGGCTGGCGACGGTGTAGCCCTTGTTGCAGCCGTCCGCCACCACATCGACACCAAAGAAGGTGCCACAGTTGTCGACGACCGTCTGGTCCCATTCCAGTTGGTAGAAGCCTTCGACAGTCAACTTCTCCGTCAGGCCCTGGGAGGCGAACAGCATGTTGACCGGGATCAGGCCCTCCTTGATCTCGGCACCAGGACGACGGAACGCAGACACGTCGACCGGGTTGATGCTGTTGATGGAGTTGCCGATGAAAGTGCTCTCTCCCCAACTGACCACCTGCTTGCCGGCGCGCACCGTGCCCGGCAAATCGGCGAGGGAGTAGTTGTGATAGACGAAAGCGTCGAGGATTTGCCCGCCTGAGGACTTGGCGCCTTCTTTGCGATTGTGATCGCTGATGTCCTTGAATGGGCGGCTTTCATCCTTCAACTCGAAGTCATACCAGTACTTGCCACGCACAAACGCACCGGTGTCGCCGTACTTCAACTCGAGGTCGTGAATACCTTTGAAGATCTTCGAGAAGGTTTCGCCCTTCTTGAAGTTCAATCGTCCGTCGTCACCGGTCGAAGACTGGCCGGAACCGCCGTTGACGATGCCCACCAGGGATTTATCCGCGTCACGCATGCCCCAGCTCGCGCCAACCGACAACGAGGAGTCGAACGTCCCCTCGATTTCCCCGATGTTGAATGAAAGGGCCTGCGCCTGGGCGCAACAGCCTAATGCGACCGCAGCCGCCAGCGCCTGCGGTGTGAAGATGGCGCGCATTGTTGTTTTTGTCATGCGTCTTCCCCGGTGAGTGACAGAAGGCCTCACCCTACTGCCGGGCACCGGGGTCGATAAGCGCACCAAGGAGGTATTCGTGGTGTACCTCTAAAGGATGACTGGCACCGGGGCATCATCCAGGCGAAGAGCGCCCGATTCCTGACTGTTGCCCGGACTGCAACAGTGCATGTCCGGAATTGGTATTTTTCCTACAACACCAAGGGCTTATTCTTATCTGGCTGCTACAGTAAACCGTCGTAAGGCACGATGTGCCGGCTCGCGCCGTGATGAAAGATTTCAGATGAATCGAAGATTCGGTTTATCGCCCCATGTTCACTGACGTTGATTTGTAGCTCCTGATCCAACGTCTTACCTTGGCCGCTGCGTTTGCAGCGGCCTTTTTTATGGGCAATGATTTTTGATGAGTAACGGTTGCCAGTCGGTAACCCTGACCATCCAGACAAAATTTCGCACGCCTACATTTCTTTCAGAAAACGGCTACAAGCACAGGTAACCACCAACAGCACTCACGCCATTAAGTTGAACAGCAAGTCGGCGAACGACTTCAAACTTACTTATTGCGAGTGCAACCATGAAACCCATCAACTACAACCAGTATCGCTCGACCAGAAGCGTCAACAGTCGAGTACGCTTTCTGATCCTTCACTACACGGCTGCTAACTTTTCAAGTTCTGTCAGCGCCCTGACCGGCCCGAATGTCAGCGCGCACTATCTGATTCCGGATATCACCGACCCCAGTTACCTGAGAGCCGGTTATACCGGGCAGGAAGTATTCAGTCTGGTGGATGAAACTTATCGCGCGTGGCACGCGGGCGTCAGCCAGTGGGGTAACCGCAGCAATCTGAATGACACGTCCATCGGCATTGAAGTCGTCAACCTGGCGACTGACAACAACGGTGAATTCACCTTCCCGCCGTACCACCCCGAGCAGATTGCTGCAATTGAACAACTGGCGCTGAACATCCTCAAGCGCTACCCGGATATCACGCCGACGCAGGTTTTGGGCCACTCCGATGTTTCGATCGGCCGCAAAAGTGACCCGGGGCCTATGTTTCCCTGGCAGGCGCTGTACTTGAAAGGTGTTGGTGCCTGGTTCGATGAAACCACTCGGGACGAGTATCTGTGCCAATACAGGACATCGGGAATCCCGGCCCGAAGCGAATTGCTGGGTTTGTTCAAAACCTATGGATACGATATTTCCGGGGCGTCAACGGAGGGTGGTTTCAAACAGTTGGTGCGGGCATTCCAGATGCATTTTCGTCCGGAAAACTTCGACGGAAAAATGGACGCACAAACAGCCGCCAATCTGAAGGCCCTGGTGTTCAAATACTTTCCCGCCTGATCGTTGGCAAACGCTTTTCCAGCCGAAAAATGCAGCAACCGGCAAGTTCAATCAATGTGAACTTGCCGGCACTATCAGAGCGAATACTGCTGCAAATTCCCCATCATTTCCTTCAGCGCTTCGATGTTGTCCTTCGGATGCGCCGCGCCTTCGAAATCGCAAATCTGCTGCCAGTGCGCCGCCACGTCTTCCGGGGAGAAACCTGCCCGTGGATCGAACCCGACACCGAGGCTGCGCTCCCAGCGGACCTTGCCCATCCAGCCGCCGCCGACTTCGAACAGGCCGGAAGTTTCCTGGCAGCTCTCGCTGGCCAGGTACACCACCAGCGGGCTGACCAGCTCCGGTTTGAGCTGTTCGAAGACTTGCGGCGGGATCAGGCCTTCGGTCATGCGCGTACCGCCGGTGGGGGCGATGGCGTTGACCAGGATGTTGTTCTTGCGGCCTTCGATGGCCAGGGTGCGGGTCAGCCCATAGAGACCGAGCTTGGCCATGCCGTAATTGGACTGGCCGAAGTTGCCATAGATGCCCGAGGTCGACGCAGTGAAAATCACCCGGCCGTAATTCTGTTCACGCATGTGCGGCCAGGCGGCGCGGGTGACTTTGTAGGCGCCTTCGACGTGGACGCGGTAAACCAGGTCCCAGTCGGCGTCTTCCATTTTGTGGAAGGTCTTGTCGCGCAGGATTCCGGCGTTGTTGACCACTACGTCGACGCGACCGAAGACATCCAGGGCGTGTTGCACCAGTTTGTCGCCGTCGGTGACCGAGTCGTGGTTGGACTCGGCGATGCCGCCGGCCTCGCGAATCTCCGCGACCACGCGGTCGGCGGCCGAAGCGTTGGCGCCTTCACCCTGGGCCGAGCCGCCAAGATCGTTGACCAGCACCCTGGCGCCCTGTTTGGCGAACAGCAGTGCATGCGCCCGTCCCAGGCCGCCACCGGCACCGGTGATGATCACGACTTTATCTTCGAAGCGCACAGACTCATTCATGGGGGGACTCCAGCAGGCCAAGTGACAATGAGTCCGAGTTTCAGGCACGGCGCTGCCGGTCACAATGAACACGGGGGAGGCTGAATGGTGCGCAATAAGGCTGGGGGATGATTGATGGAGAAATAGACAGGCCCCCTCGCCACAACAGTTCAATCCAAGGCTCAGGAACACGCCACCTTGCGCGGCGGCAAGAGCAGTTGATCGCGAAACGCCAGGTAGTGCTTGAGCACCTCGCAGGGTGCCTCGATCTGTGGGTAATGGCCAATGTCAGGCAACACCACCGTGTCCGCGTCCGGGATCAGCTCCCGATAACGCTCGACCATGTGTACACCGGAGACCGGATCGACCCCGCCATCGATCACCCGCAGCGGCACTTCACCGCGTTGCATCGCGCTCACCCAGCGGTTGCGCCACACGCGTCGCTCCGGGATGTAGGCGATCAGTTTATGCATGATCCGTGGTCCGCGATGGCTTTCGACCAGGCTCCAGAAGTCATCCATCTGGCTTTCGCTGGGACGGGTCTGCGGACCGAAAATCCGTCGAAAGCTTCTCACCAGACCATCACGGCTGAAGGCGCGGCCAATCATCCAGCCCAAAGGGCTGAGCAAGAGTTTTTGCATCAGTACCGGGCGATGGGTTTCTGGAAACAACCCGCCATTGAGAAACACGCAACTGGCCAGTTCCACCTTCGATTCGTAATGCCTGGCCAGCAGTTCCTGGGCCACGCTGTCGCCATAATCGTGGGCGAACAGGTGCACCGGCTGCTCGACATTCAAGTGCTCAAGCAGTGCCTGCTGCAGATCCGCTTGCTCCAGCAGGCTGTATTGGTGATTCGCCGGTTTGGCCGAATCGCCGAAACCCAGCATGTCACAGGCAATCACGCGAAAACGCTGGGTCAATGGCTGCCACAGGTAATGCCAGTCCCAACTGGCGGACGGAAAGCCGTGAATGAGCAACAGCGGCTCACCCTGCCCCGCTGTCCAGTAACGGATGCTCTGGCCATGGAATACGAACTCCTGGCTGCGTTTGCGCCAGACACACAGGGGGATCTCGGCGAGTTCCATCAGAGTTTATAACCCGGGTCCAGTTTATCGAGTTTACGTAGCAGCGCCGGCCAGGCCAGCGCTCCGCCCATTCCTTGAGTACTTCTGGTGACACCCGCGATCATGGCTTTGGCGCCGGCCAGAATCTGCGGTTCGATGGCGATCAGTTCCGCGCCACTGTTTTGCGCCATGACCTGAATGTCGCAGGCACGCTGGAAGGTAAACATCATCAGGAACGTATCGGCGATGGTGCTGCCGCAGGTCAGCAGACCGTGGTTATGCAGCATCAGGAAGTTGTTTTCACCGAGGTCGGCCTGCAGCCGCACTTTCTCGTCATGGTTGAGCGCCACGCCTTCGTAGGCGTGGTAGGCCAGGCTGGAAAGCACGAACAACGACTGTTGGCTGATCGGCAAGACCCCCTGCTTCTGTGCCGACACGGCAACCCCCGAAGCCGTGTGGGTGTGGAGCACGCAGACGACATCGTGACGGACTTCATGCACGGCGCTGTGGATGGTGTACCCCGCCGGATTGATCTCGTAAGGGCTGTCCATCAGCTTGTTGCCGGCCTGATCCACCTTGACCAGGCTCGACGCGGTCATTTCATGAAACATCAACCCGAACGGGTTGATCAGGAAGTCTTCGGTGCCCGGCACTTTGGCGGAGATGTGGGTAAAAACCAGATCGTCCCAGCCATGCTGGGCCACCAGACGATAACAGGCAGCGAGATCGACGCGGGTTTGCCACTCGGCAGCACTGACCTGGTCTTTGACGCTATGGGGCGATTGGACGGGAGCGACAGTCACGGCTAGGAACCTCGGTTTTTATTATGGAGTGTTTCCAATGAATACCGAGTCTAGTCACCCCTTGAGGTTCGTGTAGTTGCATTGGCAGCCAGCTTTATGGCCCAGCGAGTCAGTCAACCGGCAACTCTGGATCCATGTCAAGTGACCGGCGCCAGTAAGGGGCTGGCAGGCAGCGTTTACTGCACTGTCAGAACCCTGACTGGCATGGGTGTCGTGGCAACGGTCAGGCGCGAAGTGCGCCGACCAGTTCCGCCAGCCAGGGCTCGGCATCCGTTTCGGGGGTCACACTTTCGCTGGCATCCAGGCGCAGCATTGGCAGTACTTCGCGAATGCCCAATTCACCGAACAATTCGCGCATCAGTTCACCGCCCCCACAAAACGTATCGCCATAGCTCGCATCGCCCAGGCCGATCACCGCACCCGGCAAGCCACGCCAGGCAGCGGGCAACTGGTCACGAATCGCGAAATACAGCGGTTGCAGGTTGTCCGGCAGCTCGCCCATGCCAGTGGTCGATGTCACAGCCAGAAAGGCTTCGGGGCCAAACGCCTGGATATCGGCGAGGGTCGCACGCGGGTTATGCCAGGTTTCGAAACCGGCGGCTTTCAACTGGCTGGCGGCGTGGCGGGCAACTTCTTCGGCCGTGCCGTACACCGAGCCGGAAATGATGGCGACTTTCATAAATCTGATCCTGAATCCGGGTAAAAGACCCGGATATTAACAGCACGGTCGGGATTGTTCTTTTAGAATGCGATCGACAATCAATCAGGAAAGGATACTCCGATGATTGACGCTCAACTGCTGCAAATGGTGATCAACGCTTCAAACGACGGTATCGTGATTGCCGAAAAGGAAGGCGAGCAAGACAACATCCTCATTTACGTCAACCCCGCGTTCGAACGCCTGACGGGGTACTCCAGCGAAGAAATTCTCTATCAGGATTGCCGCTTCCTGCAGTCGGGGGACCGTGACCAGGAAGCCCTGCCATTGATTCGCGACGCCTTGAACCGTGAAGGATCCTGTCGGGAAATACTGCGCAACTACCGCAAGGACGGCACATCGTTCTGGAATGAGTTGTCCCTTTCAACGGTGAAAAATCCAGCGGACGGGCAAACCTACTTTGTCGGTGTACAGAAAGACATCACCGTGCAGGTCAAGGCGCAGCAACGCGTGGCTCACCTGGAGGGGCCGTTGGCTGAACTCCAGGCCGAGCTTGCTGCGCTCAAGGCGACGAACGGCAAAAACCAAATCCGGAATTAATGGTCAGTAAATATAATCACCACTGACTTTGTAATTATATCTTGCGAGTTGGCCATGCAACGCGACGCACTCCTGACCCAGGATGAGCTGGATTTCATCCAGACCATGCAGCACAACCCGCAACTCAATGTGCGGGATGCGACGTCGAGCCTGCTGGTCAACGGTGGATCGCAAATCCGTGACCTGCTCACCCGCCTGGCGGCCCATGAGCAGGTCACCATTCACGCCAGCTTCGAAAACCAGCAAATGACCTTCCCCCTGCATCTGGTGGAAGACGAGTTCCATGCGCTGCATTTGCGTCTCGGCGTGCCGAGCATCTATGAAGGCGGGCCGATGGTCCGGCCTTGGCGCCTGGTACTGGACGAACCGGTAGCGCTGGAAAACGCCAAGGGTCAACCTGGCGCCCTGTGGGTACACGAAGTGTCGTGCAAAGGGGTTTTGCTGGAGGTTCGCAACAAGACCAAGCCGCCGAAGCATTTCGCCTTGTGGTTCAGCCCGTCAGGCTATGAGCGGATTGCCTTGCGCGGCACTTTCGAGAAAGAAAACGAACAGGGCTTCTACGCCTATCAGCTGAGCCAGAGCGATACGGACGAAACCGAGCGTCTGCGCCAGTTCATCCTGCAACAGCATCGCTTGACTCATCCAGCGCTGCACCTCTGAACTTCAAGTATCCAGAGTACCCGCCAGGAACTGCTTCAGACGCTGGCTCATGACCTCCCCTTCATTGCCCAGGCAACCGATCGATGAGCTGGCGAGGCTCTCCCGTGCCAGGTCAGAAGCATCACCGGCCAACAACAATCGACACTCCAGGCTCATGGCCAGGCGATTCAAACGCCGGGGCAGCTCGGGAGCCGGCGCATGATTGGAAAACAGCACCAGCGCCTGGGGCTTGGTCCGTTCACAGACCAGGGTCAACTCATCGAACGGCTGACCAATGGGCAGCACTCGAACCCCCATTTGCGGGCTGCTCAGGAACAAGGCGGCAATCAGTAATTCGAGTTCCCGGCAATGGCCAACCAAGGCACAGATGATCACTCGCCGTGGCCGGGTATCGCGAATCAACAGCAGGCGTTGCAACACCCGCGACCGCAGGAAACCATCGAAAAAGATCCATTCGCTGGCCCCGCCGAATTGATCCTGGCGTTGCAGCAATTGCCTCCATACCGGGAGAAGAATGTCTTGAAATACCACCGGCAGGGAGTAGCTGGAAAAAACCTGTCCGTACACCTGCTCCAGCTGAACGTCGTCAAACGCGCTGACGGCAACCCGGATCTGCTGTTGCCATTGAGCGTAGTCGGCCAGCACGAGGTCGTTGGGAATGATGTGGGACAGCGTTTGCAGGGGGGACCGCCCTGGCCAGTAACGTGCCGATTTTGCTGACCGCCACCCCGCGGTCGATCCAGCCGAGAATGCTGCGAACACGCTCGATATCGGTCATTGAATAGAGGCGATGCCCACTTTCAGTGCGTGTCGGCACGATCAGACCGTAGCGCCGCTCCCATGCGCGAAGGGTGACCGGGTTGATACCGGTCAGGCGCGCCACCTCGCGAATCGGAAAGAGCTGCGCCTGATCAAGGAAGACAGCCTGCGGTACACCTGAGGTTACGCCAGTAAGGACAGGCATCTGGAGTTGTACATTCATGTGCAGATGAATTCCCATTCTAACTCCGCTGTACTGTAATGATTCAAGTTCATAATCGAAGAAAAACGCTAAAAGACGAAACCGGCAGAATCAGGAATAATCCTTGCTTGTTCCGAGTCGCAGCCCACCACCCCGGCGCTGCGCCTGGCGAAGTTCCTATCCGGAGCGACGCGAATGTCTTATGGAGATACACAATGTCTACCCCACCCGTCACGCTGATGGTCGCGCGTCGCGTTGCCAACGGTCGCTATCAAGACCTGATCACCTGGTTGCGCGAAGGCGAACAACTGGCCACCGACTTTCCTGGCTACCTCGGCTCCGGCGTACTCGCACCTCCGCCCGGCGATGACGAATTCCAGATTATCTTTCGCTTCGCCGACGAGCAGACCCTGCATGCCTGGGAGCATTCCGCCTCGCGCAGCGCCTGGCTCGGACGCGGCAGCGAGCTGTTCGCCCACCCGACGGAACATCGGGTCAGCGGCATTGAGGGTTGGTTCGGTGCCACCGGCCAACGCCCGCCGCGCTGGAAACAGGCCGTGGCGATCTGGCTGGCGTTCTTTCCGGTTTCACTGCTGTTCAACTTTGTGCTGGGGCCGCTGCTGAGCGAGATGGCGCTACTGCCCCGGGTGTTCATCAGCACCCTGTGCCTGACGCCGTTGATGGTGTATTTCTTCATCCCGCTTTCGACCCGTCTGCTGGCCAATTGGCTGAACAGCACACCCGTGCGCCGCTTGCCCGTCGAACCCTCCACACAAAACCACTGATGATCTCTTGTGGGAGCGGGCTTGCTCGCGAAGGCGGCGTATCAGTCAACATTTGTACTGTCTGACATCACGCTTTCGCGAGCAAGCCCGCTCCCACACAGGCCCGTTTTACACAATAGGTAGAGTGCTCCCGTCGCTGGTATAGTTTTGCTCTCACCGCGACGCGAGCCGTTCATGACTTCTTCCGCAGCCCCTATCCTCATTACCGGCGCCGGCCAGCGTGTCGGCCTGCACTGCGCCCGGCGACTGCTGGAAGATGGCCATCGCGTGATTTTCAGCTACCGCAGCGAGCGTCCCGGTGTGCAAGCCCTGCGCGATCTGGGGGCCACTGCGATGTTCGCGGACTTCGCCAGCGAGGCCGGGATCCTCGCCTTCATCGGCGAACTGAAAACCCACACCGACTGTTTGCGGGCGATTGTCCACAACGCCTCCGAATGGCTGGCCGAAACACCGGACACTGACGCCGCAGCATTCACCCGCATGTTCAGCGTGCACATGCTGGCGCCTTACCTGATCAACCTGCATTGCGCCGAACTGCTGCAACGCTCGAGCCCCGCCGACATCGTGCACATCAGCGATGACGTGACCCGCAGGGGCAGCAGCAAGCACATCGGCTATTGCGCCAGCAAAGCCGGGCTCGACAGCCTGACCCTGTCCTTCGCCGCCAGGTACGCGCCGGCCATCAAGGTCAACGGGATTGCGCCAGCCCTGCTACTGTTCAAGCCTGAGGACGACGCCGCCTACCGCGCCAAAGCGCTGGCCAAGTCCGCGCTGGGCATCGAGCCTGGCTGCGAAGTGATCTACCAGAGCCTGCGCTATCTGCTCGACAACCCTTATGTCACCGGCACCACCCTGACCGTCAATGGCGGAAGGCACATCAAATAAGTGTCCCGCGAGGATTTACCATGACGTTATCCCTGCCCCAGAACGCCCTGTCCCAGAGCTATCGCGAGATCCTCATCGGCGTCGGCGAAAACCCCGACCGCGAAGGGTTGCTCGATACGCCGATGCGCGCGGCCAAAGCCATGCAGTACCTTTGCCATGGTTACGAGCAAAGTGTCGAAGAGATCGTCAATGGCGCGCTGTTCGCCTCCGACAACGATGAAATGGTGATCGTCGACAACATCGAGCTGTACTCGCTTTGCGAACACCACATGCTGCCCTTCATCGGCAAGGCGCATGTGGCTTATATTCCAACCGGCAAGGTGCTGGGCCTGTCGAAGATTGCACGGCTGGTGGACATGTTCGCCCGGCGCCTGCAAATCCAGGAAAACCTCACCCGGCAAATCGCCGAAGCCGTGCAACAGGTGACCGGCGCAGCAGGCGTCGCAGTGGTCATCGAAGCGCAGCACATGTGCATGATGATGCGCGGCGTCGAGAAACAGAATTCGACCATGAACACCTCGGTGATGCTCGGCGCCTTCCGCGAGTCGAGCAACACCCGCCAGGAGTTCCTGCAATTGATTGGACGGAGCAAGTAGCAATGCCACAACTTCAGCCAGGCATGGCACGCATCCGGGTCAAAGACCTGTGCCTGCGTACCTTCATCGGCATCAATGAGGACGAAATCCTCAACAAGCAGGATGTGCTGATCAACCTCACCATTCTGTACGCAGCCCAGGAAGCGGTACGGGACAACGACATCGATCACGCGTTGAACTACCGCACGATCACCAAGGCGATCATCGCCCACGTGGAAGGCAACCGCTTTGCGCTGCTCGAACGCCTGACCCAGGAAATTCTCGACCTGGTGATGGCCAACGCATCGGTGCTCTACGCCGAGGTGGAAGTCGACAAGCCCCACGCGCTGCGATTCGCCGAGTCGGTATCGATTACGCTTGCAGCGAGCCGCTAGCTACAAGCTTCAAGCGCCAGGCTGTAAACTTCGACCTACCGCAATCCATCTTGCAGCTCCCAGCTGTCTCGCAGAGACCTCCCATGAACGATCAACAACGCCTGGAACTCGAAGCCGCCGCCTTTCGCCGGCTGGTGGCCCACCTGGACAGCCGCAAGGATGTGCAGAACATCGACCTGATGAACCTCTCGGGCTTCTGCCGCAACTGCCTGTCCAAGTGGTACAAGGCGGCGGCTGACGAGCGCCAGATCGAGGTCAGCCTCGACGAAGCCCGCGAAGTGGTTTACGGCATGCCGTACGCCGAATGGAAAGCCCAATATCAGCAAGAAGCCAGCGCCGAACAACAAGCGGCGTTCGCCAAAGGAAAACCCAATGAGTGATTTGAACACCCTGCGCGCCAGCCTCAACAGCGGCGAACACGCCTTCGCCGACACCCTGGCCTTCATCGCCGCCGGTTACGACTATCAGCCTCAGGCCTTCAACAATGGCGGCGTGGAAAACGCGGCCGGGCAAAACGAAGGCTCGTGCAAGACCCTGGGTCTGGCGCTGCTCGAAGGCTTGAGCGATGCGGAAGCCCTGCTGGCTTTCGGCGAGCATTACCGCTCGGTGTTGGCGACGCCGGAAGGCAGCGATCACGGCAATATCCGCGCGTTGATCGCCCATGGTCTGGCCGGTGTGAAGTTCTCTCAGCAACCGCTGACTCGCCGCTGATTTAATTCGCTGCCGATTAAACCTGTAGGAGCGAGCCCGCTCGCGATGGACTGAAGAACGCCACGGGGTGTCAGGCACCCAGCGTCATCGTTCACGACCATCGCGAGCAAGCTCGCTCCTACAGGTTTTGCGTTCATGGCGCGGAATGGATCACAAGCACAACCCGACTTTTAAGATTGACCCGGCAACTTTATTTCGTTTGCCGCGCACCACCGCTCACGGCTTAGATAAAAAGAAGTCCTCCTACTTCCGAGCCGGTCATTCATGCGCAGCGAAACCATCAGCCAGTCGATCAACATCGTTCACCCTGTCACCCTCAGCCACGGCAAAAACGCCGAGGTCTGGGACACTGACGGCAAACGCTACATCGACTTTGTCGGCGGCATCGGCGTGCTGAACCTTGGCCATTGCCATCCGCGCATCGTCGAGGCCATTCGCGAACAAGCCACCCGACTGACCCACTATGCGTTCAACGCCGCGCCCCATGTGCCCTACCTCGAGTTGATGGATCGCCTCAGCACGTTCATACCGGTGGATTACCCGGTCAGCGGCATGCTCACCAACAGCGGCGCGGAAGCGGCGGAGAACGCCCTGAAGATCGTCCGTGGCGCCACCGGCCGCACCGCGGTTATCGCCTTCGACGGCGCGTTTCACGGCCGCACGCTGGCAACGCTCAACCTCAATGGCAAAGTCGCGCCCTACAAACAGAAAGTCGGCGTGCTGCCGGGGCCGGTGTATCACCTGCCTTTCCCCAGCCAGGACAACGGCGTGACTTGCGCCGATGCGCTGAAGGCCATGGAGCGCCTGTTCAGCGTCGAGATCGATGTCGACGACGTGGCGTGTTTTATTGTCGAGCCGGTGCAGGGCGAAGCAGGTTTCCTGGCCATGGAGGCCGAGTTCGCCCAGACGTTGCGCAAATTCTGCGACGACAAGGGCATTGTGCTGATCGCCGATGAAATCCAGTCCGGTTTCGGTCGTACCGGCCAACGCTTTGCATTTTCGCGACTGGGTATCGAGCCTGACTTGATCCTGCTCGGCAAAAGCATCGCCGGCGGCGTGCCGCTGGGAGCGGTGGTCGGGCGCAGATCGCTGCTGGATAACCTGCCCAAGGGCGGCCTTGGAGGCACCTATTCCGGCAACCCCATCGCCTGTGCGGCGGCATTGGCGACCCTGGACGAAATGACCGATGCCAACCTGCACGCCTGGGGCACGCAACAGGAAGAGGCGATTGTCGGCCGCTATGAAGCCTGGCGCTCAAGTAGGCTGACGCCGTATCTGGGGCGTCTGACCGGCGTCGGCGCCATGCGCGGCATCGAGTTGATCAACGCCGATGGCTCGCCAGCACCGGCACAATTGACCCAACTGCTGGCCCTGGCGCGGGACTCCGGGTTGCTGCTGATGCCCAGCGGCAAGTCGCGGCACATCATTCGCTTGCTGGCGCCATTGACCACCGAGGCGACGGTGCTGGAGGAAGGGCTGGATATCCTTGAGGCGTGCCTGAAGAAACTGGCCTGAACCACAGCGCCCACTGTAGGAGCGAGCATGCTCGCGAAGAACCTGAGAGCTCCGCGGGGTGTCAGGCTCCCAGCGTTATCGTTGACGACCATCGTCGGAACGCCGCCCGGAGCAAGCTCGCTCCTACAGGGACATGTGTATTTTCCGAAGGCAAAAAAAACCGGCCGAAGCCGGTTTTTTCGTTTCTACAGAATCAAGCGTTCTGCAGATTGTCCAGGTAACGCTCGGCATCCAGTGCCGCCATGCAACCGGCGCCAGCCGAGGTGATGGCCTGACGGTACACGTGGTCAGCCACGTCACCGGCGGCGAAGATGCCTTCGAGGTTGGTGGCAGTAGCGTTGCCGTCACGGCCGCCCTGCACGACCAGGTAGCCATCTTTCAGGGTCAACTGGCCTTCGAACAGCGAAGTGTTCGGAGTGTGGCCGATGGCGATGAACACGCCGTCGACTTTCACTTCGTCGAAGCTGCCGTCGTTGTTCTTCAGGCGGGCACCGGTCACGCCCATGTTGTCGCCCAGCACTTCATCCAGGGTTGCGTTGAGCTTCAGCTCGATCTTGCCTTCGGCAACGCGGGCGTTCAGCTTGTCGATCAGGATCTTCTCGGCGCGGAAGGTTTCGCGACGGTGGATCAGAGTGACCTTGCTGGCGATGTTGGCCAGGTACAGGGCTTCTTCGACAGCGGTGTTGCCGCCGCCAACCACGGCAACCGGCTTGTTGCGATAGAAGAAACCGTCGCAGGTTGCGCAGGCGGAGACGCCTTTGCCCATGAACGCTTCTTCCGATGGCAGGCCCAGGTAACGAGCGCTGGCGCCGGTGGCGATGATCAGGGCGTCGCAAGTGTAAGTCGCGCTGTCGCCGGTCAGGGTGTACGGCTTGGCAGCGAAGTCCACGGCATTGATGTGATCGAAAACGATCTCGGTTTCAAAGCGCTCGGCGTGCTCGCGCATCCGCTCCATCAGCGCCGGGCCGGTCAGGCCGTGGACGTCGCCCGGCCAGTTGTCGACTTCGGTGGTGGTGGTCAGTTGACCGCCGGCCTGCATGCCGGTGATCAGCAGTGGCTTGAGGTTGGCACGGGCGGCATAGACCGCGGCGCTGTAACCGGCAGGGCCGGAACCGAGAATAATCACTCGCGAATGACGGACTTCAGACATGACCTGCTCCTGTTGACCGGCCCGGAACACCTGGCGCGGAACGCCGGATTGCCGGCTGGAATAAAAAAGAACGGTTGAAAGCACTTGGGGAAGGCTTGAACCCGACCGTCCTGTAAAAGATTGGGTGCAGCGTATCGAGGGGGCGAAGATTAAGGAAATACGGTTTAACAATCCAGCTCATAGGTGGTCTCTATGCAATCTGCCCGACGATATCGACGTCTTTGTTACAGTGAATGTCGATACCGCCACCGCGCTTTCGCATGTGCAGCAAAGCCGGTAAGGTCGGCGCGTTTTCCCTCTGCCCGGAGCACCTTATGCCCGCCCCTGTCCTGTCCGGCCCGCAATACCTGCGCGAAGGCCTCAAGCTGGTGCTCAGCCCCAGCCTGCGTTTGTTTGTGTTGTTGCCACTGGCGATCAACCTGGTGCTGTTCGTCGGATTGATCTATCTGGCCGGCCATCAATTCAGCCTGTGGGTCGACACGCTGATGCCGTCCCTGCCCGACTGGCTGAGTTTTCTCAGCTACATCCTCTGGCCGCTGTTCGTGGTGCTCGTCGTACTGATGGTGTTCTTCACTTTCACCATGCTCGCCAACGTCATTGCCGCGCCGTTCAACGGCTTCCTCGCGGAGAAAGTCGAAGTGGTGGTGCGCGGCACCGATGATTTTCCGACCTTCAGCTGGGGTGAACTGATTGCGATGATCCCGCGCACCCTGGCCCGGGAAATGCGCAAGCTCGGCTATTTTCTGCCCCGGGCGATCGGGTTGTTCATCCTCTCGTTCATCCCGGTGGTGAACATCATCGCCGCGCCGCTGTGGCTGTTGTTCGGGGTGTGGATGATGGCGATCCAGTACATCGACTACCCGGCGGACAACCACAAGCTGGGCTGGAACGAGATGCTCGCGTGGCTGCGACAGAAGCGCTGGCAGAGCATGAGCTTCGGCGGCAGCGTCTATCTGGTGCTGCTGATACCGGTGGTCAACATCCTGATGATGCCGGCCGCCGTGGCCGGGGCGACGCTGTTCTGGGTGCGTGAACGCGGCGCGGAAAACCTGGTGGCACAGCGCTGAGTCACAAATCCATCATCCCGACGTCACACTGACGACATGGCCCCAACCGACACTGGGGTCATGACGACAGCTCTGCATATCACCCTGATCACCGAAACCTTCCCTCCCGAAATCAACGGCGTGGCCAATACCCTTGGTCGCTTGTGCGACGGCTTGCGCGCGCGCGGGCATCAAGTGGAGTTGGTGCGACCGCGTCAGGGCTGCGACCAGCAGTTGGGCAGCGACGATGAGTTGCTGCTGTGCCGCGGCTGGCCGCTACCGGGCTATCCCGGTTTGCAATGGGGTCAGTCGTCGATGCACAAACTGCTGCGGCGCTGGACGCGCCACCGCCCGGACGTGCTCTACATTGCCACCGAGGGCCCGCTGGGCCTGTCGGCCTTGCGTGCGGCACGGCGACTGGGAATTTCCGTGGTCAGCGGGTTCCACACCAATTTCCAGCAGTACTCCAACCAGTACGGGCTTGGTTTGCTCACGCGCCTGCTGACTCACTACCTGCGCTGGTTCCACAACCGCTCGACCATGACCCTGGTGCCCAGCGTCAGTCAGCGCATGGAACTGGAGCGGCGGCATTTCGAGCGACTCGCGTTGCTGTCCCGAGGGGTCGACAGCGAACTGTTTCACCCGGCCAAACGTCTGAATGCCCTGCGCGAGCAATGGGGACTGGCCGAGGAAGACATCGCCGTCATTCATGTCGGACGCCTGGCCGCGGAAAAAAATCTCGGCCTGCTCAAGCGCACCTTCAATACCCTCAAGGCGAGTTATCCCCAGCGCATCCTGAAACTGATCGTGGTCGGCGATGGCCCGCAGCGCCAGGAACTGCAAAACGAAATGCCCGAGGCGATTTTCTGCGGTACCCAACGGGGTGAAGCACTGGCGTGTCACTACGCGTCAGGCGACGTGTTTCTGTTTCCGAGCCTGACTGAAACGTTCGGCAATGTGGTACTTGAAGCACTTGCCTCGGGGCTCGGCGTGGTGGCCTACGATCAGGCGGCGGCCGCCCAGCATATACGTCATGGCTACAACGGAGTGTTGGCGATGCCGGGGGATGAAGAAGCATTCTGCGATGCCGCGGCATGGCTGCTGGAGGAAAGGGAAACCTTGCGCAATGTACGTCTCAATGCGCGCCAGCATGCCAGTCGCCAGGGCTGGGCGACGATCATCGAGCAGTTCGAGGGACAGCTGCGCGGGGCGTGTGCCGGGGAGATGGTGGTGCCGAATGCACCGACTGTTCCCTGATTTGCTGTGTTTTTGAGTCAGCCTTCGCGAGCAAGCCCGCTCCCACACTTGATCGCATTTCCCTGAGAGAACGCGGTTACTTGTGGGAGCGGGCTTGCTCGCGAAAGCGTCAGTCCAAGTGCCGCTTAAACCAAGGTCATCAACGCCTCACGGCTGAACGGCAGAATGTCTTCCTCACGGCCGTCACGCACTTTCTGCGCCCAGTCCGGGTCCACCAGCAACGCGCGACCGACCGCCACCAGGTCGAACTCGTCGTTGTTCAGGCGCTCCAGCAGCTTTTCCAGGCTGGCCGGTTGTGCGACCTTGTCGGTGTTGACCATGAACTGCAGGAACTCGCCGTCCAGGCCGACGCTGCCCACGGTGATGGTCGGCTTGCCGGTGAGTTGGCGGGTCCAGCCAGCCAGGTTCAACTCGGAACCGTCGAACTCCGGCTCCCAGAAGCGGCGGGTCGAGCAGTGGAAAATATCCACGCCTGCGTCGGCCAACGGTTTGAGGAACTCGCCCAAGGCTTCCGGGGTTTGCACCAGGCGTGCGGTGTAGTCCTGCTGCTTCCACTGGGAGAAACGGAAGATGATCGGGAAACCCTCACCGACCGCGGCACGCACCGCCTGAATCAATTCAATGGCGAAGCGCGAACGGTTGGCCAGGCTGCCGCCGTACTCGTCGGTACGCTGGTTGCTGCCTTCCCAGAAGAACTGGTCGATCAGGTAACCGTGGGCACCGTGGATTTCCACGCCGTCCATGCCGATGCTCTGTGCATCCTTGGCGGCCTGGGCGAACGCGGCGATCACGTCCTGGATATCCTGCTTGGTCATGCCATGCACCACGACCTGACCTTCCTTGATTTTTTCCGACGGGCCATAACCCGGCACGCTGGCGTCCGGCTCGGTGCCGATACGACGTACGCTGCCCACATGCCACAACTGCGGCACGATCTTGCCGCCTTCGGCGTGAACGGCGTCGACGACTTTCTTCCAGCCGGCCAGGGCCGCTTCACCGTAGAAATGCGGAACGTTCGGGTAACCGTTGGAAGCCTTGTGACCGACGGTGGTGCCTTCGGTGATGATCAGGCCGACGCCCGCAGCGGCGCGTCGACGGTAGTATTCGATCACCTTGGAATTAGGCACGCCGCCCGGAGAAAAGGAGCGGGTCATCGGCGCCATGACGACGCGGGTCGGCAGCTCGAGGGTGCCGAGGTGGAACGGTTTGAACAGGGCTTTGACGGGCATGGGACGCTCCACATGGAATGACTTTATGACGGTGATAATATGGAGGTTCGCGCGTACTGAACAGCACTATTGATTTGGGTGATGTAGGAGCGAGCTTGCTCGCGATGGTGGTCAACGATAACGCTGGCGGTCTGATGCCCCGCGGTGTTCCTACAACCATCGCGAGCGAGCTCGCTCCTACGAAGGGAGGATTACTTCAGGGCTTTTTCAATCGCCTGAACGACGCTGGGATCGTCCGGAGCAGTGCGTGGCGAGAACCTTGCCAGTACGCGGCCGTCCTTGCCCAGCAGGAACTTCTCGAAGTTCCAGGTGATATCACCGGGAAATTCCGCGCCCTCGCCCGCCAGCAAGCGGTACAACTGATGACGGTCATGCCCGTTGACTTCCAGCTTGCTCGACAACGGAAAGGTCACGCCATAGTTGAGATCGCAGAACGTTTTGATCTCCTGCTCGGTCCCCGGTTCCTGCCCGGCAAACTGGTTGCACGGCAAGCCCAACACGCTGAAGCCTTTGGCCTTGTATTGCTGGTAGAGGTTTTCCAGCGCCGCGTACTGCGGGGTCAAGCCGCATTTGGAAGCGACATTGACCACCAGCACGACTTGGCCTTTGAAAGGCGCCAGAGGTAGCTCCTGACCATTCAGGGCTGTCAATTTAAGGTCGTGAAAAGCACTCATGACGTACTCCAGATTCCCGTGTTCTTTTCGAAACAGCCACTTGGCGGCGTCGTCAGGGACAGCCGCATACTAAAAAGGCGCCCACAGGGCGCCTCTCCAGTTATCTGAGCTTAGCGCAGAAATCAGTGGTGATGGCCACCTTCGCCATGGACGTGGCCATGAGCGATTTCTTCCTGGCTGGCGTCACGGATAGCAACGATCTTGACCTGGAAATTCAGGCGCTGACCGGCCAACGGGTGGTTGCCGTCAACGGTCACGTCGTCGCCGTCCAGATCACGGATGGTCACGATCTGCATCTGGCCGTCCGGAGCGGAAGCGTGGAACTGCATGCCCACTTCCAGCTCGTCGACGCCTTCGAACATGCTGCGGCTCAGGGTGCTGACCAGTTCGGCAGCGTATTCGCCGTAAGCGTCTTCCGGTTCAACGGCTACGGTCAGCTCGTCGCCGACAGCCTTGCCTTCCAGAGCCTTTTCCAGGCCCGGGATGATGTTGCCTGCGCCTTGCAGGTAGACCAGCGGCGCGCCGCCGGCGGAGCTGTCGATGACCTCACCAGCGTCGTTGGTCAGGGTATAGTCAATGGAGACAGCCTTATTGGCGGCGATCAGCATGGGGCGAGACCTTTTGCATAAGAAGATTGAAGGGCCAAGTTTAGCGAAGCAATCGTCCGAAAGCGAACACAACCCGGACAGACGGGATTCGACGGTCACGGGTTTTCATCAGGACGAGGACGGTCACTGGGTGGCCGAGCTTTCCTGCGGCCATACCCAACACCTGCGGCACCAACCACCCTGGCAATCCCGCGCCTGGGTCATGGACCCTGCGCAACGCCAGGAAAAAATAGGCCAACCCTTTGCCTGCGGTTGGTGCGCACAAGGCTCGGTTAGCGATAACCTTGGCGACTGAATTTCGGTAGATCGCCAGTCATAGGTGCTCACCATTGCCTGCTCCCTTAGAGAATCCGCATGCAAACTTTTTTTATCGCGCCCACCGATTTTGGTGTGGGTCTGACCTCCATCAGCCTCGGGCTGGTGCGTACCCTTGAGCGAGCCGGGCTCAAGGTCGGCTTTTTCAAACCGATTGCCCAGCCGCATCCAGGCGACACGGGCCCGGAACGTTCCACCGAACTGGTGGCGCGCACCCACGGCCTGAAACCGCCTCAGCCACTGGGCCTGGCCCATGTCGAGCGCATGCTCGGCGACGGCCAGCTCGATGAGTTGCTCGAAGAAATCATCACCCTGTATCAGCAGGCCGCCATCGGCAAGGACGTGCTGATCGTCGAAGGCATGGTGCCGACCCGCAGCGCCAGTTACGCCGCGCGGGTCAACCTGCACCTGGCCAAGAGCCTCGACGCCGAGGTGATCCTGGTCTCGGCACCGGAAAACGAAGTGTTGACCGAGCTCTCCGGTCGCGTCGAGTTGCAGGCGCAATTGTTCGGTGGCCCGAAAGACCCGAAAGTCCTCGGCGTGATCCTCAACAAGGTCAAGACCGAAGAAAGCATGGAGGCCTTCGCCACGCGCCTGAAGGAGCATTCGCCGTTGCTGCGCAGCGGTGATTTCCGCTTGCTCGGCTGCATTCCGTTCCAGCCGGAACTGAACGCCCCGCGCACCCGCGACGTCGCCGACCTGATGGGTGCGCAAGTGCTCAACGCCGGTGATTATGAAACCCGGCGCATGACCAAAATCATCATTTGCGCCCGCACCATGCGCAACACCGTGGAGTTGCTCAAGCCCGGCGTGCTGGTGGTGACCCCCGGCGACCGCGACGACATCATCCTCGCCGTCAGCCTGGCGGCGTTGAACGGCGTGCCTCTGGCCGGCCTGCTGCTGACCAGCGACACCTTGCCCGACCCACGCATCATGGACCTGTGCCGTGGCGCCCTGCAGGCCGGACTGCCGGTGCTGTCGGTGAGCACCGGCTCCTACGACACCGCCAACCTGCTCAATGGCCTGAACAAGGAAATCCCTATCGATGACCGCGAGCGCGCGGAAATCATCACCGACTTCATCGCCGGCCACCTCGATGCCAACTGGTTGCATCAGCGCTGCGGCACACCACGGGAGATGCGTCTGTCGCCAGCGGTGTTCCGCTATCAACTGATCCAGCGCGCCCAGGCGGCCAACAAGCGCATCGTGTTGCCCGAAGGCAGCGAACCGTTCACCGTGCAGGCCGCCGCGATCTGCCAGGCCCGTGGCATCGCTCGCTGTGTGTTGCTGGCCAAGCCCGAGGACGTGCAGGCTGTCGCCCGCGCCCAGGGCATCGAGTTGCCACCTGGCTTGGAAATCATTGATCCGGACTTGATCCGCGAGCGCTATGTCGAGCCGATGGTTGCGCTGCGCAAGAGCAAAAGCCTCAATGCGCCGATGGCCGAGCAACAACTGGAAGACACCGTGGTGATCGGCACCATGATGCTGGCCCTGGATGAAGTCGACGGTCTCGTCTCGGGCGTGATCAACACCACCGCCAACACCATCCGCCCGGCCCTGCAGTTGATCAAGACGGCGCCGGGCTGCACCCTGGTGTCGTCGGTGTTCTTCATGCTGTTTCCGGAAGAGGTGCTGGTCTATGGCGACTGCGTGATGAACCCGCACCCAAGCGCCAGCGAACTGGCTGAGATCGCCCTGCAAAGCGCTGATTCGGCCGCCGCATTCGGCATCACGCCACGGGTGGCGATGATCAGCTACTCCAGTGGCGATTCGGCGAGCGGCGAAGAAGTCGAGAAGGTCCGCGAGGCTACCCTGCTCGCCCACGAACAACAGCACTCGCTGCTCATCGACGGCCCTTTGCAGTACGACGCCGCCGCCAACGAAAACGTGGCCCGGCAATTGGCGCCGAACAGTCAGGTGGCCGGCCGCGCCACGGTGTACGTGTTCCCCGACCTCAACACCGGCAATACCACCCACAAGGCCGTGCAGCGCAGCGCCGACTGCGTCAGCCTCGGGCCGATGCTGCAAGGCCTGCGCAAACCGGTGAACGATTTGCCGCGCGGCGCGCAGGTCGATGACATCGTCTACACCATCGCCCTGACCGCGATTCAAGCCGCCAACCGACCTATGGATGTGTAAATGCTGGACTTCCTCCCCGCCCCGTTGCGCGGCGTGATCGCCGCGCTGCTGTTGGCACTGAACACAATATTGCTCTGCTCGTTCCTGTTCTGCGTGGCGCTGGTCAAGGTATTGCCGTTCACTTTCACCCAGCGCATCGCACGCTGGCTGATGAGCCATACCCATGAAGCCTGGATCAGCATCAACAAAGGCTGGATGAACCTGGTCCGTCGCACCCGCTGGCACATCAGCGGTCTGCAGGGTCTCGACTACCAGCACTCGTACCTGATCACCAGCAACCACCAGAGCTGGGTCGACATTCTGGTGCTGCAATACGTGCTCAACCGGCGCATTCAACCGCTGAAGTTCTTTCTCAAGCAGGAGCTGATCTGGGTCCCGGTGATCGGCCTGGCCTGGTGGGCGCTGGGCTTTCCGTTCATGAAGCGCTACTCCAAGGCGTACCTGGAGAAGCACCCGGAAAAGAAAGGCAAGGACCTGGAAACCACCCGCAAGACCTGTGCGAAATTCCGCGACAACCCGGTGGGCATTTTCAACTTCGTCGAAGGCACGCGCTTCACCGAGGGCAAGCATGCCCAGCAACAGTCCCCCTTCAAGTACCTGCTCAAGCCCAAGGCCGGCGGTATTGCCTTTGTGCTGGATGCGATGGGTGAGCAACTGGAGTCCATCGTCAACGTGACCATCCACTACCCGGGCGGGCGGCCTGGTTTTTGGGATTTGTTGTGCGGGAACGTCGCGGACGTGGTGGTGCACTTTGAAGAGCTGAAGATTCCGCCGCAGTTCATCGGCAAGAACTACGAGCAGGATGGTGAATATCGCCTGCAGTTTCAGGGCTGGATCAATCAGTTATGGCAGGACAAGGATGCTCTGCTGGCGCAGATGCACCGCGAATTTCCTGACCGCCGCTGAACCAATGTGGGAGCGGGCTTGCTCGCGAAGGCAGACTGACATTCAACATAGATATTGACTGACTCACCGCATTCGTCGGAACGCCGCCCGGAGCAAGCCCGCTCCCACATTTGAATATCACAAGGCATAAAAAACCCGCCGATGATCACTCATCGGCGGGTTTTTCAATTACGGCCAAGCCTTAGATCGCGCCACGCTCACGCAGCAGACCCAGCACTTGCTTGACGCCTTCTTCCAGAGACACGGACTGGGTGTCGATGACCAGGTCGGCATCCAGCGGCACGTCGTACGGGAAGGACTCGCCCGGGATGTTATCCCCGGCAGCCGCGTACAGGCCTTGCGGATCACGCTCGGCGCAGACCGTTGGCGAAGCCTGGACGTAGACCGTCAGCAGACGCTCCTTGCCGATCAGTTCCCGGGCCTGTTCACGACCTTCGGCACTCGGCGCAACGAACGCCGCCAGGGTCAGCAGGCCGGCTTCGTTGAACTGACGCGCCACGTGCGCGGCACGACGCCAGTTTTCGGTACGCCCGGCGCGATCCTGTGGCAGACCTTTGTTCAGGTCGTGACGCAGGTTCTGGCCATCGAGTACGAACACCGCACGACCCAGGTCGAACAGCTTGCGCTCGACCGCATAGGCCAGGGTGCTTTTGCCCGCGCCCGACAAGCCGCTGAACAACACGGTGGCCGGTTGCTGGCCGAAGCGCTGTGCGCGCTCTTCGGTGGCGACGTGGGCCAGTTTGCCGTGGTGCGTGGAGCTACCATGGGCCAGAGGCTGGGCGACGATCATGCCCGCGCCAACGGTGCCGTTGGTCAGGCGGTCGATGATGATGAAGGCGCCGGTGGTGCGGTTGCTGTCGTAACCGTCGAGGGCAATCGGCGCATCGAGCGCGATCTTGACCTTGCCGATTTCGTTCAACTGCAACGCGCTGGCCGGGCCTTCTTCCAGGGTGTTCACGTCGACCTTGTTGACGATGCTGGCGATGGAGCCCGGCACGTAACTGGTGGCGCGCTTGATGTCGTATTTCTTGCCCGGCAGCATCGGCTCTTCAGCCATCCACACCAGCATGGCTTCGAAGCTGTCGGTCACCGGCGGCACGTTGTCGGCGTGAACCAACAGGTCGCCACGGGAGATGTCGATTTCATCTTCCATGGTCAGCGTGACTGCCTGACCTGGACCGGCATGTTCCAGTTCACCTTCGAAGGTGACGATGGACTTCACGCGGCTGCTCTTGCCCGACGGCAGCACCACGACTTCGTCACCTTTCTTGACGATGCCGCTGGCCAGCGTACCGGCGAAACCACGGAAGTTCAGGTTCGGACGGTTGACGTACTGCACCGGGAAACGCAGGTCGGTGAAGTTGCGATCGCCCGCCACTTCCACGGTCTCGAGGATTTCCATCAGCGACTGGCCGGTGTACCACGGCGAACGCTCGGACTTGTTCACCACGTTGTCGCCCTTCAGAGCGGACATCGGCACGAAGTGCATGCTGGTGGGCTTCATCTTCAGGCCTTCGGCGAACTGCAGGTAGTCGGCCTTGATCGACTCGAACACGCCCTGGTCGAAGTCCTTGAGGTCCATCTTGTTGATGGCCACAACGATGTGCTTGATGCCCAGCAACGAGGCGATGAAGCTGTGGCGACGGGTCTGGGTCTGCACGCCGTAACGGGCGTCGACCAGGATGATCGCCAGGTCACAGGTGGAAGCACCGGTGGCCATGTTGCGGGTGTACTGCTCATGGCCGGGGGTGTCGGCGATGATGAATTTGCGCTTGGCGGTGGAGAAGTAGCGGTACGCGACATCGATGGTGATGCCTTGTTCACGCTCGGCCTGCAGACCGTCGACCAGCAACGCTAGGTCGATGTCTTCACCGGTGGTGCCGACTTTTTTCGAATCGCGGGTAATGGCTTCCAGGTGATCTTCGTAGATCATCTTGGAGTCGTGCAGCAGGCGCCCGATCAGGGTGCTCTTGCCGTCATCGACGTTACCGCAGGTCAGAAAGCGCAGCAGTTCTTTACGTTCGTGCTGGCCCAGGTAGGCGAGGATGTCCTCGCTGATCAAATCAGATTGATGCGACATGACAGCCCCTTAGAAATAACCTTGACGTTTTTTGTCTTCCATCGAGCCTGCGCCATCGTGGTCGATGACACGGCCCTGGCGCTCGGAAGTTCGCGTCAGGAGCATTTCCTGAATGATGTCCGTGAGGCTTTCGGCCTCGGACTCCACCGCGCCCGTCAACGGGTAGCAACCAAGGGTACGGAAACGCACTTTCTTTTTGACGATGCGGGCTTTTTCTTCATCGCTCAGGTGTTCGAGGATGCGCTCGTCGTCGATCATGATCAGCGTGCCGTTCTTCTCGATGACTTCACGCTCGGCGGCGAAGTACAGCGGAACGATCGGGATGCCTTCAAGGTAGATGTACTGCCAGATGTCCAGCTCGGTCCAGTTCGACAACGGGAAGACGCGGATCGACTCGCCCTTGTTGACCTTGCCGTTGTAGACGTTCCACAGCTCGGGACGCTGGTTCTTCGGATCCCAGCGGTGCTTGCTGTCGCGGAACGAGTACACACGCTCCTTGGCGCGGGATTTCTCTTCATCGCGACGGGCGCCGCCAAAAGCTGCGTCGAAACCATGCTTGTCGAGTGCCTGCTTGAGGCCCTCGGTCTTCATGATGTCGGTGTGCTTGGCGCTGCCGTGGGTGAACGGGTTGATGTCCTGCGCCACGCCGTCCGGGTTGACGTGGGTGATCAGGTCCAGGCCCAGCTCGGCGACCATCTTGTCGCGGAAGGCGTACATCTCCTGGAATTTCCAGCGAGTGTCGACGTGCATCACCGGAAACGGCAGCTTGCCCGGGAAGAACGCCTTGCGTGCCAGATGCAGCATCACGGCGGAGTCTTTACCGATGGAGTACAGCATCACCGGGTTGTCGAACTCGGCGGCCACCTCGCGGATGATGTGGATGCTTTCCGCCTCCAGCTGTTTCAGATGCGTCAGTTTGTCGACCATGGCTACTCACGAAAGCTTTCTTATGAACGGCCAGCGGGCCGTGTTCGAGCGGGGATCCTAGCACAGCGACCTCTTCTAATCAGGACGCCAACTAGATCGAAAGAGCATATGAATATGCCTGCCTGTTTGGGCTCAACCCCTGTAGGAGCGAGCTTGCTCGCGATGGTCGGCAACAATAATGCTGGGAATCTGACACCCCGTGGTGCTCTCAGGTTTATCGCGAGCGAGCTCGCTCCTACAGTATCAGGATCTCGCGCGTTCAGATCGGATTCGGGCAATCGATGAAGATGTGCTCCAGCGCAAACCGCCGCGCCAGGTAATCCCCCAGCGCCTGGACGCCGTAGCGTTCGGTCGCATGGTGACCGGCGGCGATGAAACTGATGTCGTTTTCCCGGGCACTGTGGAAGGTTTGCTCGGAAGCTTCGCCGCTGAGGTACAGATCGACTCCGGCCAGAATGGCCTGGTCGATGTAACCCTGGCCGCCACCGGTGCACCAGCCGACGCGGCGGATCATGGCGCTGCCTTCGATCAACAGCGGCTCACGGCCCATGACTTCCTGCACGCGGCGGGCGAAATCCCGGGGCGTCATCGGCTCATTCAGCGAGCCGACCAGGCCGACGATCTTCAGGTTGTCCGGGTCCAGCGGCCCTTCCACGGTGATGTCCAACTGACGGGCAAGTTGCACGTTATTGCCGACGTCCGGGTGCAGGTCCAGCGGCAGGTGATAGGACAACAGGCTGATATCGTGCTTGAGCAGGGTCTTCAAGCGGCGCTGTTTCATGCCGGTGATGCACGGATTTTCGCCTTTCCAGAAGTAGCCGTGATGCACCAGCACCAGGTCGGCATTGGCCTCCACGGCGGCATCGAGCAAAGCCTGGCTCGCGGTGACGCCGCTGACAATGCGCATCACTTGCGGCCGCCCCTCGACCTGCAGGCCGTTGGGGCAATAATCGGTAATCTTGGCACTGTTAAGGTAGCGGTCGGCTTCTTCGACCAGGGTGCTCAGGGCGACGGCCATAAAAGACTCCTAAATATCCCGTTCAGAGGCGCGTTCGGCCTCGTATAATGCGCGTCATTATGAGCGGTCTCATACCGCCTGCAACTCTCTCAGGAAGTGCTTAATGCTCAAGGCGCTGCGTTTTTCCGGCTGGCCGCTGTTGGCCGGCGTGCTTGTCGCTCTTTTGATAATCCAGCGTTACCCGCAGTGGGTCGGGCTCCCGAGCCTCGACGTCAATCTGCAACAAGCGCCGCAAACCACCAGCATGCAGCAGGGTCCGGTGTCCTATGCCGACGCGGTAACCACCGCGGCGCCGTCGGTGGTGAACCTGTACACCACCAAAGTCATCAACAAACCCAACCATCCGTTGTTCGAAGATCCGCAGTTCCGGCGCTTCTTCGGCGACAACTCACCCAAGCAGAAACGCATGGAGTCGAGCCTTGGCTCCGGCGTGATCATGAGCCCGGAAGGCTACATCCTGACCAACAACCACGTGACCAGCGGCGCTGACCAGATCGTGGTGGCGCTCAAGGACGGCCGGGAAACCCTGGCGCGGGTGATCGGCAGCGACCCGGAGACTGACCTCGCGGTTCTGAAAATCGACCTGAAAAACCTGCCGTCGATCACGGTGGGGCGTTCCGACAACATCCGCATCGGCGACGTCGCACTGGCCATCGGCAACCCGTTCGGCGTCGGCCAGACCGTGACCATGGGCATCATCAGCGCCACCGGCCGCAACCAGCTGGGCCTGAACAACTACGAAGACTTCATCCAGACCGACGCCGCCATCAACCCCGGCAACTCTGGCGGCGCGCTGGTGGATGCCGTCGGCAATCTGACCGGCATCAACACGGCGATCTTCTCCAAGTCCGGAGGCTCCCAGGGCATCGGTTTCGCGATCCCGGTGAAACTGGCGATGGAAGTGATGAAGTCGATCATCGAGCACGGCCAGGTGATTCGTGGCTGGCTGGGTATCGAAGTGCAGCCGCTGACCCAGGAACTGGCCGAATCGTTCGGCTTGTCCGGGCGCCCGGGCATTGTCGTGGCGGGGATTTTCCGTGACGGTCCGGCACAGAAGGCCGGTCTGCAACTGGGTGATGTGATTCTTTCCATCGATGGCGAACCGGCCGGTGATGGCCGTCGCTCGATGAATCAGGTGGCGCGGATCAAGCCGACTGACAAGGTTACGATCCAGGTCATGCGCAATGGCAAGGAACTCAAGCTGACCGCGGAAATCGGTTTGCGTCCGCCACCGGCACCGGCCAAAGACCAGGAAGAAGCAGAGTAAGCGGCCAATACAACCCCTCTGTAGGAGCGAGCTTGCTCGCGATGGAGTGTCAGATTAAGCGGTGTCACTGACACACCTTCGCGAGCAAGCTCGCTCCTACAGGGGGGCAGCGATGGTTTAGAGGTCGCCGAGACCGTCGATCAGCGCCTGATTCTGCTCTGGCGTGCCGATGGAGATCCGCAGGAACTGGGCAATCCGCTCCTGCTTGAAGTGCCGGACGATCACGCCTTGCTCACGCAACTTCGCTGCCAGGCCCGCTGCATCATGCCGGGGGTGACGAGCGAAAATGAAGTTCGCCGCCGAGGGCAGGACTTCGAAGCCCTTGGCCTGCAGCTGCCCAATCACCCATTCACGGTGTTCGATCACCAGGCTACAGGTCTTGTCGAAATACTCGCGATCCTCGAACGCCGCCGCCGCACCGACATTCGCCATGCGATCGATCGGATAGGAGTTGAAACTGTTCTTGATCCGCTCCAGCGCCTCGATCAGGTCCGGATGCCCCACCGCCAGGCCAACTCGCAGACCGGCCAGGGAACGGGACTTGGACAGGGTCTGGGTGACCAGCAGGTTCGGATAACGATCGACCAGCGTGATTGCCGTCTCGCCGCCGAAATCGATGTAAGCCTCATCCACAACGACCACCGAATCCGGGCTGGCCTTGAGAATCTGCTCCACCGCCTCCAGCGCCAACAGGCAGCCGGTCGGCGCATTCGGGTTGGGGAAAATGATCCCGCCGTTTGGCTTGGCGTAGTCCGCCGGGTTGATCTGGAATTGCTCGTCCAGCGGCACCGCGTCGAACCGGATGCCGTACAACCCGCAGTAGACCGGGTAGAAGCTGTAGCTGATGTCCGGGAACAGCAGCGGCTGATCGTGCTGCAGCAAACCGTGGAAGATGTGCGCCAGCACTTCATCGGAACCGTTGCCGAGGAACACCTGATTGCCTTGCACGCCGTAGTACCTGGCGACGGCTTGCTTGAGCAGATCGCTGTTCGGGTCCGGGTACAGACGCAGGTTGTCATTCAATTCGATTTGCATCGCGGCCAAGGCTTTCGGCGATGGGCCGTACGGGTTTTCGTTGGTGTTGAGCTTGACCAGTTTGGTCAGCTTAGGCTGTTCGCCCGGTACGTAAGGCACCAGATTCTTGACGAACGGGCTCCAGAATTTACTCATGCTCAGTTCCCCTGCCCTTGTGGAAAGTCTTCGTCGACGATGCGGTATTCGGCGCTACGCGCGTGGGCGCTCAGCGACTCGCCACGGGCCAGTACGGAAGCGGTTTTGCCCAACTCGGAAGCGCCCTGCTCGGAGCAGAAGATGATCGACGAGCGTTTCTGGAAGTCATACACACCCAGCGGCGAAGAGAACCGTGCGGTGCCGGAAGTCGGCAACACGTGGTTCGGGCCGGCGCAGTAATCGCCCAGGGCTTCGGAAGTGTGACGGCCCATGAAGATTGCGCCGGCGTGGCGGATCTGCGGCAGCCAGGCTTGTGGATCGGCAACGGACAATTCGAGGTGCTCCGGCGCGATGCGGTTGGCGACTTCGATGGCTTGCTCCATGTCACGCACCTTGATCAAGGCACCACGGCCATTGATCGAGGTTTCGATAATCGCGGCACGCTCCATGGTCGGCAACAACTTGGCGATGCTGGCGGCGACCTTGTCGAGGAACTCGGCGTCGGGGCTGACCAGAATGGCCTGGGCGTCTTCGTCGTGCTCGGCCTGGGAGAACAGGTCCATGGCGATCCAGTCCGGATCGGTCTGGCCGTCGCACACCACGAGGATCTCGGAAGGACCGGCGATCATGTCGATCCCGACCTGGCCAAACACGTGGCGCTTGGCCGTAGCCACATAGATGTTGCCCGGGCCGACGACCTTGTCGACCTGCGGCACGCTTTCGGTGCCGTAAGCCAGGGCCGCGACGGCCTGGGCGCCGCCGATGGTGAATACGCGGTCGACACCGGCGATGCAGGCCGCAGCCAGCACAAGCTCATTGATTTCACCGCGCGGGGTCGGAACAACCATGACCACTTCGGTGACACCGGCGACCTTGGCCGGAATCGCATTCATCAGCACCGACGACGGGTACGACGCCTTGCCACCCGGTACGTACAGACCGGCGCGATCCAGCGGCGTGACCTTCTGGCCCAGCACGGTGCCGTCTGCCTCGGTGTAGCTCCAGGAGTCCTGCTTCTGTTTTTCGTGGTAGCTGCGCACACGAGCCGCGGCGACTTCCAGGGCTTCACGCTGGGCCACGGAGATGCGGGTGAGTGCCAGCTCCAGACGCTCGCGCGGCAGGATCAGGTCGGCCATGGACTTCACGTCCAGGCCATCGAACTGGCGGGTGTAGTCCACCAGTGCCGCGTCGCCACGCTCACGCACGGTCTTGATGATGTCCAGCACCCGCTGATTGACCGAGTCGTCAGACACACTTTCCCAGCTCAGCAGATGATCCAGATGATGCGCGAAATCCGGGTCAGCAGCGTTGAGTCGGCGAATTGCAGTCAGTGCGGTCATAGCGAGAGCCTCATAGGAATGGCAAAAACTCAGGCGCCCGAAGCTAGCACTCCATCCGCTTGGGCACCTGAGAATTCTGGCTATGAGGCGGATAGACGGGCGCGACTCAACGTCGCGCAGGTGAGTCAGCCGCGGTGTCGAGACTCCACTGCCTTGCGCAGGGTGTCGATCAACGCCTGGATACGGGCGTGCTGCATCTTCATCGATGCCTTGTTGACGATCAGCCGCGAGCTGATGGCCGCGATGAAATCCTGTGGCTCCAGGCCGTTGGCCCGCAGCGTGTTACCAGTGTCGACCACGTCGATGATCTTGTCCGCCAGACCGATCAGCGGCGCCAGCTCCATCGAACCGTAGAGCTTGATGATGTCGACCTGACGTCCCTGTTCGGCATAGTAGCGCTTGGCAACGTTGACGAATTTGGTGGCGATACGCAGACGGCCCTTGGGCTCGACCGCGCCGACTTTACCGGCGGTCATCAGCTTGCACTGGGCAATCTGCAGGTCCAGCGGCTCGTACAGGCCCTGGCCGCCGTATTCCATCAGCACATCTTTACCGGCGACACCGAGGTCGGCAGCACCATGCTCGACATAGGTCGGCACATCGGTGGCACGCACGATCAGCAGACGAACATCGTCCTGGGTCGTGGGGATGATCAGCTTGCGGCTCTTGTCCGGATTCTCGGTCGGCACGATGCCCGCTTCAGCCAGAAGCGGCAGGGTGTCGTCGAGGATGCGGCCCTTGGACAGTGCGATAGTCAGCATGGGAAACGCCTTAATCAGGAATCTTATGCCCGGTCACAATCGGCGCCGGACACGCATCGAGCCGGAAACCGGCTCGACCTCTACAACAATTCAACGGGCACCTCCCTGTGCCCATGCAGCTGAAACTAGCCCGGAACGCGACGGATCCTAGCGCCCAGCATCTGCAGTTTTTCTTCGATGCACTCGTAGCCACGATCTATGTGGTAGATGCGATCGATCAGCGTGTCGCCTTCGGCGACCAGGGCCGAGATCACCAGGCTGGCCGAAGCACGCAGGTCGGTCGCCATGACTGGCGCGCCCTTGAGCTTTTCGGTGCCGGTGACGATCGCGGTGTTGCCCTCGACCTGGATCTTGGCGCCCATGCGGTGCAGTTCGTAGACGTGCATGAAACGGTTTTCGAAGATCGTCTCGATCACGGCGCCAGTGCCTTCGGCAATGGCGTTGAGGGAGATGAACTGCGCCTGCATGTCGGTCGGGAACGCCGGGTACGGAGCGGTCCGCACGTTCACGGCTTTAGGCCGCTTGCCATGCATGTTCAGCTCGATCCAGTCTTCGCCGGTGGTGATTTCGGCACCGGACTCGCGGAGTTTTTCCAGAACGGCTTCAAGGATGGTCGGATCCGTGTCCTTGACCTTCACGCGGCCACCGGTGACGGCTGCCGCCACCAGATAGGTGCCGGTTTCGATACGGTCGGGCATCACTTTATAAGTGGTGGTGTGCAGACGCTCGACGCCATCGATGGTGATGGTATCGGTACCGGCGCCGGAAACCTTGGCACCCATGGCGTTCAGGAAGTTCGCCAGGTCGACCACTTCGGGCTCGCGTGCGGCGTTTGCCAGTACGCTACGGCCCTTGGCCAGGGCAGCGGCCATCATGATGTTTTCGGTACCGGTCACGCTGACGGTATCGAAGAAGAAGTGCGCACCGCGCAGGCCGCCTTCAGGGGCCTTGGCCTTGATGTAGCCGCCTTCGACATCAATGACCGCGCCCATGGCTTCCAGGCCACGGATGTGCAGGTCAACCGGACGCGAACCGATGGCGCAACCGCCAGGCAAGGCGACTTCGGCTTCACCGAAACGGGCAACCATCGGGCCCAGCACCAGAATCGACGCACGCATGGTTTTAACCAGCTCGTACGGTGCGACCAGAGTCTTGATGGTGCGCGGGTCGATTTCGACGGCGAGCTTCTCATCGATCACCGGCTCAATGCCCATGCGACCGAACAGCTCGATCATGGTGGTGATGTCGTGCAGGTGCGGCAGGTTGGCCACGGTCACCGGGCCATCGCACAGCAAAGTGGCAGCCAGGATCGGCAGGGCAGAGTTCTTTGCCCCGGAAATGCGGATCTCGCCATCAAGACGAGCGCCACCGGTAATAATCAGTTTATCCATAAGAATCTCGACGCCCTTGGGCTCAGGTGCGCTCGGCCCAGGCCGCGCTGCTGAAAAATTTCATAGTGACCGCATGGATGCTGCCATCGGTGATCCATGGGTTCAAATGGGCATAGACCTGCTGCTGACGCTTCACCGGGCTCAACGCCGCCAGTTCATCGCTAATCACGTTCAGCTGGAAATTGCAGCCTTCGCCCTCGACTTCTACTTTCGTTCCGGGCAGCTTTCCTTCAAGAAAGCTCTTAACTTCGTTGGCCTGCATGCTCAACCTCAATCGGCGCCCTGTGCGCGCGGGTCGGACATCATACAAAAAAGCCCCGCGCCTGCGAACCCCGCCAAGCAGGACTCGGACGGAGGGCTTCTTTATAGATGCGGTTCAGGGTTGCGCAAACAGCTCGGTCAGCTCGCTGACCTGAGCGATTTCACGCATGTCTTCCGGCATCCCGCGGATGCTCAGGGCCTTGCCGGCCGCCTGCGCATCGCGGATGAAGCACAGCAGCAACGACAAACCGACACTGCTGGACTTGGTCACCGCCGAGCAATCGATTACCAGCGCCGCGGCCTTGCTGGCCTTGATCAGCGCTTTGCCCTGCTCGCGCAGGCCAGGGCCGGTGCGGTAATCCAGCACGCCACTGAGTCGCAGCTCGCCCGCTTCGTCCATCCGGACTGCCGACTCATTCATTGGGCCGGCTGCTCTGGTTTCTTGTCGGTGGCTTCCTTGGCCTTGGCGACTTCCCCGGCCCAACCATTGATGGTCTTGTCCAGGTCGTTGCCATTGCGCTGCATCGCATCGGCGAACTGATCGCGGAACAGCTTGCCGATGTTGATGCCGTTGATGATGACGTTACGCAGCTTCCACTCGCCGTTGATCTTTTCCAGCGTGTAGGACACCGGATAGATCGCGCCGCTGCTGCCCTTGACGGTCATGCCAACGCTGGTACGGTCGCCCGACTCGTCTTTGGCCGGTTCAACGGTGATCCCCTGGTTGTTGTACTCCAGCAAGGCGTTGCCGTAGAACTGGAACAGACCCTTCTTGAAGTTTTCTTCGAAGGTCTTCATCTGCGCAGGCGTAGCTTTCTTCGAGTATTTGACCGTCATGATGCTCTTGGAAATACCCTCGGCATCCACAACCGGCCCGACGATGTTGTCCAGCGCCGTATAGAAGTCCTGCGGGTCCTTCTTGTACTTCTCTTTGTTTGCCGCCAGATCCGCGAGCATACGGTTGGTTGTGTCCTGCACCAGTTCGTGCGCCGAAGGCGCCGCTACGGCATGGGACACCAACGGAAACACCGCGAGCATTACCAACAGGCCACGTCGCAAGATAGAGATCATTTAACAGTTCCTCATTTAGCTTCTTTGCTAACGGTATTGAGCAGGAATTTACCGATCAGATCTTCGAGCACCAGCGATGACTGCGTGTCATGGATGGTTCCACCATCCTTGAGCAGGGTGTCTTCCCCGCCCACGCTGATACCGATGTACTTCTCGCCCAACAGGCCAGCAGTCAGGATAGATGCAGTAGAGTCCGCCGGAAGATTATCGATGCGTTTTTCCAGCTGCATGGTCACCCGACCGGTGAAACTGTCGCGATCCAGATCGATAGCGGTGACCTTGCCGATGGTCACACCGGCCATGGTCACCTTTGCTCTGACAGTCAAACCGGCGATATTGTCGAAGTAGGCGTAAAGTTTATACGTGTCGGTGCTCGGAGTCGGGGACAGGCCGCTGACCCGCAACGCCAACAAGAGCAAAGCCAGGATGCCAGCCAGCAAGAAAAGGCCGACACCGATTTCCAGGGTGCGGTTTTGCATCAGAAATCTCCAAACATCAAGGCGGTCAGAATAAAGTCCAGGCCGAGTACTGCCAACGAGGCATATACAACGGTCTTGGTAGTGGCACGACTGATCCCCTCGGAAGTGGGTTCGCAGTCATAGCCTTGGAATACGGCGATCCAGGTCACAACAAAGGCAAAGACGATACTTTTGATGATCCCGTTGAGCACATCGTCGGTGAACGTCACGCTGTTCTGCATGTTCGACCAGTAGGAACCTTCATAGACCCCCAGCCAGTCGACAGCCACCCACGAGCCGCCCCAGATACCCACCACGCTGAAAATCATCGCCAGCACCGGCAGGGAAATGAAACCGGCCCACAAGCGTGGCGCGATGATGTACTTGAGCGGGTCAACCCCGATCATTTCCAGGCTGGACAGCTGCTCGGTGGACTTCATGTTGCCGATTTCGGCGGTCAACGCCGAACCGGCACGCCCGGCGAACAGCAAGGCAGTCACCACCGGCCCCAGCTCACGCAGCAGCGTCAGGGCAACCATCTGCCCGACAGCCTGCTCTGAACCATAGCTGGAAAGAATGTTGAAGCCCTGCAGCGCCAGCACCATGCCGATGAACACCCCGGAGACCACGATGATCACCAGGGACATCACGCCCACCGAATGCAATTGCTTGACCAGTAGCCCGAAGCCGCCGCCGATACCGCCCCGGCCCAGCAAGGCATGGAACAGGAACAGGCTCGAACGCCCGAACACCGCCAGCGCATCGATGCCGGCCTGGCCGAAGCGGCGAACGCGCTCTATCAATGAAATTCTGCGCATCAGCGCTTCCCCAGAAGATCTGCGCGGTAATCCGTCGCTGGAAAGTGGTACGGAACCGGGCCGTCGGGTTCGCCGGTCATGAACTGACGAATGCGCGGTTCATCCGAGTTCATCAACTCGTCCGGTGTCCCCTGCCCCAACACCTGACCATCGCCCACCACATAAATGTAATCGGCAATGCTCGCGGTCTCGGCCAGGTCGTGGGATACCACGATGCTGGTGATGCCCAGCGCATCGTTGAGCAGACGAATGAGGCGCACCAGAACGCCCATTGCAATAGGGTCCTGGCCGACAAAGGGCTCGTCGTACATGAGGATCTGCGGGTCGAGCGCAATTGCCCGGGCCAGCGCGACACGACGCTTCATGCCGCCGGAAAGCTCGTCGGGCATCAGATCGATGGCACCGCGCAAGCCCACGGCCTGCAGTTTGAGCAGGACGATGTCGCGGATCATTTCATCCGGCAGTTGCGTATGAACCCGCAACGGAAAAGCGACGTTCTCGAACACATCGAGGTCGGTAAACAGTGCGCCGCTCTGAAAAAGCACGCCCATATGCTTGCGCGCATCGAACAGGTCGCTGCGCGACAGCTTGGGCAGATTCTGACCGTTGACCCAGACTTCGCCCTTGGTGGGCCGCAGTTGGGCGCCCATCAGGCGCAAAAGCGTGGTCTTGCCACACCCGGAAGGCCCCATGATTCCGGTGACCTTGCCGCGTGGGATACGGATATCGACATTATTGAAAATGCTGCGCGCACCGCGCTTGAAGGACAGTCCCTTCAGCTCGACCGCGTAGGCGTTATCGGCACTCATCTAAACTCCTTGCGATGCAGCCTCTCACTCGGACGCCTGGCTTTCCGAGGAAAGCACATACCTCCCGGGCAGGCCGAACTGGCGGCGAACTATATCACCGCAAAGGGTACGCGCCCAAGGCCAAAGCCGAGCCAAGTTCAACCGCATGGCCGCTTGAAAGCCCCGTTTAGAAGGTTTTCGGTAACCGGGAATAACAATGCGCGACGAACATGCGTGAGGGATTCGATCATAACCGCTATAATCGCCGCCTTTTCATCAGGCTATACGATTTCTGACATGAGCCAATCCAGCGACCTGATTCAATCAGCACAACGCACCATCCGCCTCGAGGTAGAAGCCGTGCAAGGCCTGCTACCCCATATCGACGCAGATTTCGTACGCGCTTGCGAGATGATTCTGGCCAGCAAAGGCCGCGTGGTCGTGGTCGGCATGGGCAAGTCGGGGCACATCGGCAACAAGATCGCCGCGACCCTGGCCAGCACCGGCACCACGGCATTTTTCGTGCACCCGGCTGAAGCCAGCCACGGCGACATGGGCATGATTACCCGCGACGACATCATCCTGGCGCTCTCGAACTCCGGCTCCACCAATGAAATCGTTACCCTGCTGCCACTGATCAAGCGCCTGGGCATTCAATTGATCAGCATGACCGGCAACCCTGACTCGCCGCTGGCCAAGGCCGCCGAGGTCAACCTGAATGTTCACGTCGAACACGAAGCCTGCCCGTTGAACCTGGCTCCCACTTCGTCGACCACCGCCGCCCTGGTCATGGGCGACGCCCTGGCAGTCGCGCTGCTGGAAGCCCGCGGCTTTACCGCCGAAGACTTCGCCTTTTCCCATCCCGGCGGCGCCCTGGGCCGACGCCTGTTGCTGAAAGTGGAAAATGTCATGCACGCCGGCCAGGACCTGCCGCAGGTCCAGCGCGGCACCCTGCTCAAGGATGCCCTGATGGAAATGACCCGCAAGGGCCTGGGGATGACCGTCATTCTGGAGTCCGACGGCAAACTGGCCGGGATCTTCACCGACGGTGACTTGCGCCGCACACTGGACCGCAGCATCGATATCCACAGCGCCATCATCGACCAGGTCATGACGGCCCATGGCAAGACCGCGCGCGCCGAGATGCTCGCCGCCGAAGCACTGAAAATCATGGAAGACCATAAAATCAACGCATTGGTCGTGGTCGACCGCGAAGACCGCCCGGTCGGCGCCCTGAACATGCACGACTTGCTGCGTGCGGGAGTAATGTAATGAGTGCGGACCTGCTGCAACGTGGCAAACAGATCAAACTGGCGGTGTTCGATGTCGATGGCGTGCTGACCGATGGACGCCTGTACTTCCTCGAAGACGGCAGCGAATTCAAGACGTTCAATACACTCGATGGCCAGGGTATCAAGATGCTGATGGCGGCCGGCGTGCAAACCGCCATCATCAGTGGTCGCAAAACCCCGGTGGTCGAGCGACGCGCGAAGAACCTCGGTATCCCGCATCTTTATCAGGGGCGCGAAGACAAACTGGTGGTACTCGACGAACTACTGGCCCAACTGAACCTGGGCTATGAACAGGTGGCCTACCTCGGCGACGACCTGCCGGACCTGCCGGTGATTCGCCGCGTCGGCCTGGGCATGGCGGTGGCCAATGCCGCCAGCTTCGTGCGTGAACACGCTCACGGCATCACCCTCGCCCGTGGCGGCGAAGGTGCCGCTCGCGAATTCTGCGAATTGATCCTGCGCGCCCAGGACCGCCTCGATGCGGCCAATGCCGCGTACCTGTGAGCCCACCATGCTGAGCAAAAAGTTTCGCAACACCCTGTTGTTCAGTTGCATCGCGGCGATATTCGCCGCGGTTGGCTACTGGAACATCAGCCCGGAGCGCTTCCTCGACAAGCCGGTAACGCCGGTCGATGAAAGCGCGATCGACTATTACGCCATCAACGCCCACAGCGTGCAGTACCTGCCCGACGGCAGGCTGCAATATGATCTGGTGTCCGACAAGGTCGAGCACCTGAAGGCGACCGAGGTGACGTTGCTGACCAACCCCGACCTGAATGTGTTCCGCGGCACTGAATTCCCGTGGCACGTCCAGAGCCTGCAGGGCGAGGTCAACCCTGACGGCACACAGGTCGAACTGATCGATGACGTGCGCATCACGCGTTTCGACGAGAAAAACCGTAAAACCCTGATCACCAGCACCCGCATGACGGTGTTCCCGCAGCAGCAATATGCGCAGACCGAGCAAGACGTTAGAATCGACGGCGCTGGCGGTGTATCGACTGGCAAGGGAATGAAAGCGTATTTGAAAGAAAGCAGGATACACCTGCTATCGAACGTAAGAGGACAGTATGAGGCTCGTTAAAACCCTCCCGATTTTGCTCAGTCTGGGCGCAGCACTGGGAAGCGTGAGCGCCTGGGCTCTGCCGGAAGATCAACAGCAGCCTATCCGCATTCAGGCCGACGATGCCCAACTGGACGACAAGCAAGGTATTGCTACCTACAAGGGTGACGTGATCATCACCCAGGGCTCGATGAAGGTGACCGGCAACACCGTGACCATCACCCGCACCCCGACTGGCGACATCGACGTGGTGACCTCGGTGGGCAACCTGGCGTACTTCGAGCAATTGCAAACAGCTGGCGACACCAAGCCCGTTCAGGGCTGGGGCGTGACGATCCAGTATCACGCCGCACAAAACCGCGTCGTACTGATCGACAAGGCCAAAGTTGTCGACAAGGACAACAACACCACCCAAGGCGAAAAAATCGTCTACGACACGGTCAAGAAGCTCGCCAGCGCCGGTCGCGCCACGGGCAGCAAGGTCACCGAGGCACGTCCGCGTATCGACATGGTGATCCAGCCGAAGAAGAAAACTGACGAGAAAACCCAGTAATGGCAACTCTGAAAGCTCAGCATCTGGCCAAGAGCTACAAGAGCCGCCAGGTCGTGCGTGATGTCAGCCTGTCCATCGACAGCGGCCAGATCGTCGGCCTGCTTGGTCCGAACGGCGCCGGCAAGACCACCTGCTTCTACATGATCGTCGGCCTGGTGCAAGCCGACCAGGGCCGCGTCCTGATCGACGACCACGATGTCAGCCACCAGCCCATGCACGGCCGCGCAAAGGCCGGTATTGGCTACTTGCCACAAGAAGCATCGATCTTTCGCAAACTGTCGGTGGCCGACAACATCATGGCCATCCTCGAGACCCGCAAGGAACTCGACAAGGCCGGCCGTCGCAAGGAGCTGGAAAGCCTGCTACAGGAATTCCACATCAGCCACATCCGCGACAACCTCGGCATGAGCCTGTCCGGTGGTGAGCGCCGTCGCGTGGAAATCGCCCGCGCCCTGGCCACCAACCCGAAATTCATCCTCCTCGACGAACCCTTCGCCGGCGTGGACCCGATTTCGGTCGGGGACATCAAGCAGATCATCTACCACCTCAAGGCCAAGGGCATTGGCGTACTGATCACGGACCACAACGTTCGTGAAACCCTGGATATCTGTGAAACCGCCTATATCGTCAATGACGGCCAACTGATCGCCGAAGGTGACGCAGAGACCATCCTGGCCAACAACCTGGTCAAGGAAGTGTATCTGGGCCATGAGTTCCGCCTGTAAAGGCAGAGGTATCTGGCAGGTCGTCCGAGCGCTTGTCCCGATAAAAAATCAACACTTTTTTATTGTTACAGCGCTCTAGGCAAACGCTGCAGTTTCGGGCATATAATTTGCTTATGTTTGGCGCTCCGGCGCCCTGTAGTGGATGGCGCATGTGCGCCGGCGAATAAGGTGTTAAGCCCCTGCCATGAAACCATCGCTAGTCTTGAGAATGGGCCAGCAGCTGACGATGACACCGCAGCTGCAACAGGCCATCCGCCTGCTCCAATTGTCGACCCTGGACCTGCAACAGGAAATCCAGGAGGCCTTGGAGTCCAATCCGATGCTCGAACGCCAGGAAGAAGGCGACGACTTCGACAATTCCGATCCCTTGGCCGACAACGCCGAACAAAAGCCCAACACCGATATCCAGGAACCCTCCTACCAGGAAAGCGCCCCGACGGTTGATAACCTCGAAGAAGGCGACTGGAACGAGCGCATCCCCAACGATCTCCCCGTCGACACCGCGTGGGAAGACGTTTACCAGACCAGCGCCAGCAGCCTGCCCAGCAACGATGACGACGAGTGGGACTTCACCACCCGCACCTCGGCCGGCGAAAGCCTGCAAAGCCACTTGCTGTGGCAACTGAACCTGGCTCCGATGTCCGACACCGATCGCCTGATCGCCGTGACCCTGATCGATTGCATCAACAATCAGGGCTATCTGGACGAAACCCTCGAGGAAATCCTCGAAGCCTTCGATCCGGAGCTGGACATCGAACTGGACGAAATCGAAGCCGTCCTGCACCGCATCCAGCAATTCGAGCCCGCCGGCATCGGTGCCCGCAACCTGGGCGAATGCCTGCTGCTGCAATTGCGCCAGTTGCCAGCCAAGACCCCTTGGCTGGCCGAGGCCAAGCGCCTGGTCAGCGATTACATCGACCTGCTCGGCAGCCGCGACTACAGCCAGTTGATGCGCCGCATGAAGCTCAAGGAAGATGAACTGCGCCAGGTCATCGAACTGGTCCAGAGCCTCAACCCGCGTCCGGGCTCGCAGATCGAGTCCACCGAAGCCGAGTACGTCGTTCCCGACGTGATCGTGCGCAAGGACAACGAGCGCTGGCTGGTGGAGCTGAATCAGGAGTCGGTGCCACGGCTGCGGGTCAACGCCCAGTACGCCGGTTTCGTGCGCCGCGCTGACACCAGCGCCGATAACACGTTCATGCGCAATCAGTTGCAGGAGGCCCGCTGGTTCATCAAGAGCCTGCAAAGCCGCAATGAAACCCTGATGAAAGTAGCCACCCAGATCGTCGAGCATCAGCGCGGGTTCCTCGAATATGGCGACGAAGCCATGAAGCCGCTGGTCCTGCACGACATCGCCGAAGCGGTCGGCATGCATGAGTCGACGATTTCACGGGTGACCACCCAGAAGTTCATGCATACCCCCCGGGGCATATATGAACTGAAATACTTTTTCTCAAGTCACGTAAGCACCTCCGAAGGCGGCGAATGCTCGTCCACGGCGATCCGGGCGATCATCAAAAAACTGGTTGCCGCGGAAAATCAGAAAAAGCCGTTGAGTGACAGCAAGATCGCTGGTTTACTGGAGGCACAAGGCATTCAGGTGGCCCGCCGCACCGTCGCCAAGTATCGCGAATCCCTCGGGATCGCGCCTTCGAGCGAACGCAAGCGGTTGATGTAGGGCCACGCCACAGCGTTCCAGTGGTAGATCATCTGGTCTACCGCTTTATGCACTGGCAACGAAGGAGAAGCTGTATGCAAGTCAACATCAGTGGACACCAACTGGAAGTGACCGAACCTCTCCGCTCCTACATCGGCGAAAAACTCGAACGACTGGAGCGACACTTCGACAAGATCACTAACGTGCAGGTCACGATGACCGTCGAAAAGTTGAAGCAGAAAATCGAAGCCACATTGCATATTCCCGGGAATGAAGTGGTCGCGAACGCGGAACATACCGATATGTACGCCGCGATCGATGCACTCACCGACAAGCTGGATAAACAACTCAAAAAGCATAAGGAAAAGACCCAGAGCCTCCTTCAGGGCGCAACCGGTCGCTAACACTCCCAACCCATGATCCGACTTGAAAGTATCCTGACCCCCGGCCGTTCCCTGGTGAACGTGCCGGGTGGCAGTAAAAAGAAAGCCCTCGAACAAATTGCCAATCTGATCGCCCGCGAAGTGCCGGGTCTGGAGATGCAAGATGTCTTCGAGGCGCTGATTGCCCGTGAAAAACTCGGCTCCACCGGTTTTGGCAACGGCATCGCCATTCCACATTGCCGTCTCAAGGGCTGTGTATCGCCCATCAGTGCATTGATGCACCTTGACGCCCCTATCGATTTCGACGCCATCGATGGTGCGCCGGTTGACCTGCTGTTCGTATTGCTGGTCCCGGAAGCCGCCACCGATGCGCACCTTGAACTGCTTCGGCAGATCGCCAGCATGCTCGATCGCAAGGACGTGCGCGACAAACTGCGCAGCGCTCCGAGCAATGAAGCCCTGTATCAGGTTGTCCTGGACGAGCAAAACGGTCAGTAATCATGCGCTTGATCATCGTCAGTGGCCGCTCCGGCTCAGGTAAAAGCACCGCCCTCGACGTCCTTGAGGACAACGGGTACTACTGCATCGACAATTTGCCTGCCGGCCTGCTGCCGGAACTGGCCGAACGAGCGCTGATTCATACTGAACTGGTGCAGCCGCTGGTCGCCGTTTCCATTGACGCCCGCAACCTGCCCAGCCACCTGTCACGCTTCCCCGACCTGCTCGAAGAAGTCCGCAGCCGCCACATCCAGTGCGATGTCCTGTACCTGGACGCCGACGAAGAAACACTGCTCAAGCGCTTCTCGGAAACCCGCCGGCGTCACCCCCTGACCAACGCCAACCGCTCGCTGGCCGAAGCCATCAGCGTCGAGAGCGTCCTGCTCGGGCCGATTGCCGACCTCGCCGATCTCAAGATCAACACTACCAGCCTGAACCTGTATCAACTGCGCGATGCCATCAAACTGCGCCTGTTGAATCAACCGGAACCCGGCACTGCGTTCCTGGTGGAATCCTTCGGGTTCAAACGCGGCATGCCAGTGGACGCCGACCTGGTGTTCGATGTGCGTTGCCTGCCAAACCCTTACTGGAAACCTGAATTGCGCGAGCAGTCCGGGCTCGATCAACCGGTTGCCGAATATCTGGCGGCACAGCCGGATGTCGAAGAGATGTTCCAGGACATTTCCACATACCTGCTAAAGTGGCTGCCTCGTTTTGCCGCCAGCAACCGCGCCTACGTCACCATTGCCATTGGCTGCACGGGCGGACATCACCGCTCCGTCTACCTGACCGAGCGTCTGGGGCAGACGCTGCAAAAATCCCTGAAGAACGTCCAGGTTCGCCACCGCGACCTCAGCTAAAGGACTCACATCGCGATGCCTGCTCTGGAAATCGAAATCATCAACAAGCTGGGCCTGCATGCCCGCGCTTCTGCAAAATTCGTTGGTGTCGCCGGCCAATTCACGGGTTGCACGATCCGCGTGGGACGCACGCCAGAATCCACCGTCGATGGAAAAAGCATCATGGCCATGATGATGCTCGCCGCCGGCAAGGGCACCAAAATCCATCTGAGCACGGAAGGCGAGCAGGAACAGGAAGCGATGGATGCGCTGGTGGCCTTGATCAACAATTACTTCGACGAAGGCGAGTAAACGCGCGGCTTTGTGGCGAGCGCCGTATCCATCACCATCATCAAGCAAAACGGCGTTTTTGTTTCTGTGTTTCCCGAAACTCCGCAAAGAACCATAAAAAGGCGGGGGGGCCCCCAGGGGGGGGGG